>NZ_JBXWSM010000036.1:0-42298 GCF_059613405.1 Ruegeria sp. BHSA118 | reverse complement strand
AAACCCGCGCCGAGCCGCTGGGCATCGACGTGCAAGTCGCCGATCCCGATACGCTGGATGCAGGTTCCGTCTTTGGCGCGATCTTCCAGTACCCGGGCACCCACGGCCATGTGCGCGACTTCACGAACGAGATCGCGGCCCTGCATGAACATAAAGCCATCGCTATCGTGGCGGCCGACATCCTGTCGCTGGCGCTGCTGAAGTCACCGGGCGAGATGGGCGCGGATATCGCCATCGGCTCGACCCAGCGCTTTGGCGTTCCGATGGGCTATGGCGGCCCGCACGCCGCTTACATGGCGACCACCGACAAGCTGAAGCGATCCATGCCGGGCCGGATCATCGGCGTGTCCATCGACAGCCGTGGCAACAAGGCCTACCGCCTGTCGCTGCAGACGCGTGAGCAGCACATCCGCCGTGAGAAAGCCAACTCGAACGTCTGCACCGCGCAGGCGCTGCTGGCGGTGATTGCCTCGATGTATGCGGTCTATCACGGCCCCGACGGCATCAAGGCCATCGCGCAATCGGTGCACCGCAAGACCTCGCGCCTGGCCGCCGGTCTGGAAGAGGCGGGCTTTGCGGTTGAACCCGAAGTGTTCTTCGACACCATCACGGTCGAGGTCGGACACCTGCAGAACGTGGTGATGGAGGCCGCCGTGGCCCGCGGTGTGAACCTGCGCAAGGTCGGCGATACGAAAGTGGGCATCAGCCTGGACGAACAGACCCGGCCCGAGACCATCGAGGCGGTCTGGGGTGCCTTCGGCATCGACAAGAAGGATGACAGCAAGAAGAACCGCGCATATCGTCTGCCGGACTACGCGCTGCGCGAAAGCGCCTATCTGACCCACCCGATCTTCCACCAGAACCGGGCCGAGGCCGAGATCACGCGCTATATGCGCCGTCTGGCCGACCGCGACCTGGCGCTGGACCGGGCGATGATCCCGCTGGGCTCCTGCACCATGAAGCTGAACGCCACGATCGAGATGATCCCGGTCACCTGGCCCGAGTTCGGCAACCTGCACCCGTTTGTTCCGCAGGATCAGGCGCAGGGCTATCACGAGATGATCGCCGATCTGAACGACAAGCTGTGCCAGATCACCGGCTATGACGCGATCAGCCAGCAGCCCAACTCGGGCGCGCAGGGCGAATATGCGGGGCTTCTGACCATCCGCAATTATCACTTTGCGCGCGGCGAAGGGCACCGCAATGTCTGCCTGATCCCAACCTCGGCCCATGGCACCAACCCGGCCTCGGCCCAGATGGTGGGCTGGCAGGTTGTGCCAGTGCAGGCGGATGAGAAGGGCAACATTGATCTGAACGACTTCCGCGCCAAGGCGGAAAAGCACTCCGATCATCTGGCCGCCTGCATGATCACCTACCCGTCCACCCATGGCGTGTTCGAGACCACCGTGCAGGAGGTCTGCCAGATCACCCATGATCACGGCGGTCAGGTCTATATCGACGGCGCCAATATGAACGCCATGGTCGGTCTGTCGCGTCCGGGAGACATTGGCGGCGATGTCAGCCACCTGAACCTGCACAAGACCTTCTGCATCCCGCATGGCGGCGGCGGCCCCGGCATGGGTCCGATCGGCGTCAAGGCGCATCTGGCCGAGCACCTGCCGGGCCACCCGGAATACGGCACCGCCGTGGGGCCGGTCTCGGCGGCGCCGTTCGGGTCTCCGTCGATCCTTCCCGTCTCATGGGCCTATGTGCTGCTGATGGGCGGCGCGGGTCTGACGCAGGCGACCAAGGTGGCGATCCTGAACGCCAACTACATCGCAGCGCGGCTGAAGGATGCCTACCCGATCCTCTACACATCGGAAACGGGCCGGGTGGCGCATGAATGCATCCTCGACACAAGACCGCTGGACGCCGAGGCGCATGTCACCGTCGACGACATCGCCAAGCGCCTGGTCGATTCAGGCTTCCACGCCCCAACGATGAGCTGGCCGGTGGCCGGCACCCTGATGGTGGAACCCACGGAATCGGAACCCATGGCCGAGCTGGACCGCTTCTGCGACGCCATGCTCTCGATCCGGTCCGAGGCGCAGGACATCATCGACGGCAAGATCGATGCGGAGAACAACCCGCTGAAAAACGCCCCCCACACGGTGCGCGATCTGGTCGGCGACTGGGACCGCCCCTACACCCGCGAACAGGCCTGCTTCCCGCCGGGTTCCATGGGCGTCGACAAATACTGGTCCCCCGTCAACCGCGTCGACAACGCATATGGCGACAGAAACCTCGTCTGCACATGCCCCCCAATGGAGGCGTATGAGGAAGCCGCGGAATAGGTAACCGGGCGTAGCAATCCGCGTTTTGCCCTGGCGGATTGAAATCCGAAAAAGAGGGCAGCGTCCTGCGAGGCGCTGCCTCTCGTCAATTCGATGGAGGAACAATGAAACACTATGTCCTCGCAAATGATCGCGCCCACCTGGCAAAGACAGGGCCAGAGGTGCCCGAAAGATTAAAATACATCGATGTTATCCTCAGCGACACACGGGCGCTGGCATCGGCTGAAATCGTCGTCGAGTTCTATCACGCTCTGAACAGCCTGGTCGAAAACTGCTCTTACGTCGTCAATCTCCGGGTGTCCGGAAATGACTCGGTCGGCGGGCCTCTTTATTGGGCAGGTCGGACGGCAATTTTCTGGGGCGACCTGGAGAACAACTGGGACGTTTCCGGTCCGCGCAGAAGCTGGATTTCGCAAGTTCTCAACCTGTCTTCAAGGACCGTTCTGGTCGGCGGAGCTGTCCTGTTGCTGGTGCAACTGGGCAGAGCGGGCCGAAACATTGTTGCGGTTCATCCGAACTTTGCCGCAGCCGCGCTGGAAAGCGGATTGGAAAGCTGCGGCGCGGCAACCCATCTGGCCCCCGACGGGCACCCCCACAGCGCGAACAGCAGGCTGAGCGCGTTGCGGTTGTTGTCCGAGTTTGTGTCCATGGATCACGGAGAGCATATAGCGGACGCATTGCGCAGCTATATCGGTCTGACCGAACCCACGCAAAAACACGAAAGCAGGTTGGCCGCCCGGTTGGTGCACAGGGCAAAAGGCGATCTTCTGGTGGTGCGTACTTTGGATGCGATGCAGGAGAACATCGAAGATCCTCTGACGATCTCCGATCTTTCCCGTTTGCTCAAAACCTCGACGCGGCAGCTGCAACGGCGGTTCCTGAGCAAAACCGGTGCAAAGCTTCTTTCCACGTACAAAGAGCTTCGTCTGGAACGGGCGCAGAACCTGTTGCAGTTCACGAACATGTCGCAGATCGAAATCTCGGCGGCCACTGGTTTTTCATCGACCGTCGCTTTGAAACGTGCGTTTCAACGCTGCTACAAAACCAGCCCGGATGATGTGCGAGACCGTCGCTTCATGGGGTCGATGGCGCCGGAAAGATCCTAGCAATTTTTCGGCTTGCGCAACGGGCAATGACATCGCGTGGGCAATTTGCCCACGCAACTCTGGTTTGGTTCACGCCGCAGCAATCTGGCTTGCCTTTTCCACCAGCACTTCGGCCTGACGGATCGAGGCGTAATCAATCAGTCGACCGTCCAGCGAAACAGCGCCTTTTCCGTCTGCCTCGGCCTCTGCCATGGCAACAAGAATGCGCTGCGCCTTGTTGACCTCGGCGTCGGACGGCGACATCACCTCGTTGGCAAGTGCGATCTGGCTTGGATGAATGGCCCATTTGCCCTCGCAGCCCAGAACGGCGGCACGTTTTGCGGCAGCCTTGTAACCGTCCGGGTCCTGAAAATCGCCAAAAGGCCCATCAATCGGACGCAGCCCGTTGGCGCGCGCCGCAACCACCATGCGGGCCAGTGCATAATGCCACATGTCACCCCAATGGGTCTGGCGACCGCCCTCGAGGTCTGCATCGGTCAAAACGGAATAGTCCGGGTTCACACCACCGATGATCGTGGTGCGCGCACGGGTCGAGGCCGCATAGTCAGCCACACCGAAGTGCAAGCTTTCATTGCGCTTAGATGCTGCCGCAATCTCACTGACATTCTGCATGCCAAGCGCGGTTTCGATGATGTGTTCGAACCCGATCCGTTTTTTGTAACCCTTGGCGTCTTCGATCTGGGTCACCAGCATATCGATGGCATAGACATCCGCAGCAGTTCCGACCTTGGGGATCATGATCAGGTCCAGCCGCTGGCCCGCTTGTTCGACAACATCCACGACGTCCCGATACATGTAATGGGTGTCCAGACCATTGATCCGGACCGACATGGTCTTGTTGCCCCAGTCGATATCGTTCAGCGCCTGAATGATGTTCCTGCGGGCCTGTTCCTTTTCATCCGGTGCAACCGCGTCTTCCAGATCAAGGAAAATGACGTCCACATCGGATTTGGCTGCCTTTTCAAACATTCCGGGTTGGCTGCCGGGCACGGCCAATTCACTTCGGTTCAGGCGGGCTGGGGCTTGGTCAATGGAATGAAAGCTCATGGATTCGGGTCCTTCGTCTTACAGGTTCGGATAGATCGGGAATTTGGCGCAGAGGTCTGCGACTTCGGCCTTGACCTTGGCTTCCACCGCGCCGTTGCCGTCTTCGCCATTGGCGGCCAGGCCGTCGACGACCTCGATGATCCAGTCGGCGATCTGGCGGAATTCGACCTCGCCGAAGCCGCGGGTGGTGCCGGCGGGTGAGCCCAGACGGATGCCCGACGTGATGGTCGGCTTTTCGGGATCAAACGGCACGCCGTTCTTGTTGCAGGTGATATGCGCCCGGCCCAGGGCCTTCTCGGTGGCGTTGCCCTTGACACCCTTGGGGCGCAGGTCGACCAGCACCACATGCGTGTCGGTGCCGTGGGTCACCGTGTCCAGACCGCCCTTGATCAGCTGATCCGACAGCGCCTGCGCGTTGGTGATCACCTGCTTGACATAGTCCTTGAAGGCCGGTTGCAGCGCCTCGCCAAAGGCCACGGCCTTGGCGGCAATCACATGCATCAGCGGGCCGCCCTGAATGCCGGGGAAAATCGCCGAATTCACTTTCTTGGCGATATCTTCATCATTGGTCAGGATCATGCCGCCACGCGGACCGCGCAGGGTCTTGTGTGTGGTGGTGGTCGCCACATGCGCATGCGGGAACGGGCTGGGATGTTCGCCTGCTGCCACCAGACCGGCGAAATGCGCCATGTCCACATGCAGATAGGCACCGACCATGTCGGCGATCTGACGCATGCGGGCAAAGTCGATCTGACGCGGGATGGCCGAGCCACCGGCGATGATCAGCTTGGGCTGGTGCTCTTTCGCCAGCGCTTCGACCTGATCATAGTCCAGCATGTTGTCCTGCTGGCGCACGCCGTATTGCACCGCGTTGAACCACTTGCCCGACTGGTTCGGGCGGGCGCCGTGGGTCAGGTGGCCACCGGCATCCAGGCTCATGCCCAGAATGGTGTCGCCGGGTTTGATCAGCGCCTGAAACACGCCCTGGTTGGCCTGAGAGCCGGAATTGGGCTGCACATTGGCGAATTCACAGCCAAACAGCTGTTTGGCGCGGTCGATGGCCAGGTTTTCGGCGATGTCGACGAACTGGCAGCCGCCATAATAGCGACGGCCGGGATAGCCTTCGGCGTATTTGTTGGTCATCACCGAGCCCTGCGCCTCCATCACGGCGGCAGAGACGATGTTCTCGGACGCGATCAGCTCGATCTCGTCGCGCTGGCGGCCCAGTTCCGACGTGATCGAGCCAAAAAGCTCGGGATCACGATCAGAAAGGGACTGGGTGAAAAATCCGTCTGAACGGTGCGGGGCATTCACTGGTTATATCTCCTTATAGAGGAACGCAACGCAGCCACGGCTGCGTTGGTCGCCATTGCGTGATGTTTGAAGGTGGCCTCAGATCACGCGGTCCCGAGGTTCGCGGCCTTCGAAGAAATCGCTCAGATTGTCGAGAACCCGGAACCCCATCGCCTCGCGCGCTTCGCGGGTCGCGCTGCCCAGATGCGGCAACATGACGAGGTTGTCGCATTGCAACAGGTCCGGGCTGACACGCGGTTCACCATCGAATACATCCAATGCAGCGCCGCCGATCATGTCGAACATCAACGCCTGGATCAGCGCCCATTCGTCGATCACTTCGCCCCGTGCGGTGTTGATCAGGAAAGCGTCAGGCTTCATCAGGCCAAGCCTGCGCGAATTGATCAGATGGCGGTTGGCTGCGCCCCCCGGACAGTGCAGTGAAACGAAGTCACATTGCGGCAGCAGGTCATCGATGGTGTCCACCTGTCTTGCGTTGCATTCGGCGAGAACATAGGGCGATACCGCGCTACGGTTGCAAACCAGCACGTCCATGCCGAACCCGTGATGCGCACGGCGGGCCATCTCCTGTCCGATGCGGCCATATCCGATGATGCCCAGTGTCTTGCCGCTGACCTTGGTTCCGACCAGATGCGTGGGCCGCCATCCTGTCCACTGACCTGCACGCAGCTCGCGTTCGCCCTCACCTGCCCGACGCGCCACCATCAACAGCAACGTCATGGCGATATCGGCGGTGCACTCGGACAGAACGTCGGGCGTGTTGGTCACGGTCATACCCAATTCTCGAGCCGACGGCTCGCAGATATGGCTGTAGCCGACGCCATAATTGGCAAGGATTTTCGTCTGCACACCCGGCACATCCAGCGCCTCGGCGCTCAGCGTATCCGTTACCGTGGGCAGCACGGCGTCATAGGATTTCAACGCCTGCCGGATTTCAGCCGGGGACATGGGTTTGTCGCCGGTGTTCAATACGGTGTTGTAGTGCTCGGCCAGCTGCGCCTCGACGGCAGCGGGCCAGCGACGGGTAACCAGAACCGAAGGTTTGACCATCACGCAGCCTCCATCACGCGGGCGATCGTCTCACCGATCACGGCAGGGTTTTCGGCCACGGTGACACCTGCGGCGGACAGGATCTCGACCTTTTCGCTGGCACTTTCGCCGAAGGCCGAGATGATCGCGCCCGCGTGCCCCATGGTGCGGCCCTTCGGAGCGGTCAGACCCGCGACATAGGCAATCACCGGCTTGGTGATGTGGTCGCGGATGTATTCGGCAGCTTCAGCTTCCTGTGGGCCGCCGATCTCGCCGATCATGGCGATGACATGGGTGTCCTCGTCCCCTTCGAACCGCTGCAGGATGTCCTTGAAGGATGACCCGTTGATCGGGTCGCCACCAATCCCGACACTGGTCGAGACACCGATGCCGCGTTCTTTCAGCTGCGCCGCAGCCTCATAGCCCAGCGTGCCCGAGCGGCCGATGATGCCGACATGGCCGGGCAGATAGATGTGACCCGGCATGATGCCCAGCAACGCCTTTCCGGGCGAGATCGTACCGGCACAGTTCGGCCCGGTCAGCACCATGCGTTTCTCTTTCGGATAGCGGTACATGTACCGTTTCACCCGGATCATGTCCTGCGCCGGAATCCCGTCGGTGATGCAGACGCAGTAGCGGATACCGGCATCTGCTGCTTCCATGATTGAATCAGCCGCAAATGGCGGGGGCACAAAAACAAGGCTGGCATCCGCGCCGGTCGCCTCGACAGCCTGTTTGACGGTGTCAAAGACCGGAACACCTTCGACGGTTTCCCCGCCTTTGCCGGGTACGACGCCGCCCACGACATTGGTGCCATAGTTCAACATGTCCTTGGTATGGAACCGGGCCATGCGGCCGGTGATGCCCTGCACGATGACGCGCGAGTCACGGTCGAGAAGAATGCTCATTTCACAGCCCTCATCTTGGTGCCTTGAGTTAGGTCGTTTTTCCATGCGCCAACAGCGCGTTCTGCCGCCTCCATCAGCGTTGTGGCGCGAATGATCGGCAGGCCGGACTTGGCCAGAATCTTCTGACCCTCTTCGACGTTTGTTCCAGCCAGCCGCACGACGACGGGCAGATCGAGGTCAAGTTCCCGCAGCGCCTGAACGACGCCTTCGGCCACCCAGTCGCAGCGGTTGATACCGGCGAAGATGTTGACCAGAATGGCCTGAACATTGTCGTCCGACAGGACCAGACGAAACGCCTTGGCCACACGTTCGGGCGAGGCCCCACCGCCGATGTCGAGGAAGTTTGCAGGCTCGCCACCGGCCAGCTTGATCGTGTCCATCGTGGCCATCGCCAGACCGGCACCATTGACGATGCAGCCGATATTTCCGTCCAACCCGACATAAGACAGGCCGCGGTCGGCTGCGCGGCTTTCGCGCGGGTCTTCCTGGCTTTTGTCACGCAGTTCAGAGATTTGCGGATGGCGGAACAGGGCGTTGTCGTCAAAGCTCATCTTGGCGTCAAGCGCCAGAACCCGGTCGTCACCCGTGATGACCAGCGGATTGATTTCGACCATCGTTGCGTCAAGATTGCTGAAGGCGGCATAACAGCCCTGCAACGTCCGCACCATTTGCTGGATCAGTTTGGCTTCAACCCCAAGATTGAAGGCGATTTCACGGGCCTGAAACTCCTGAAGCCCGACGGCCGGTTCCACGATGGACCTGACAATGCTGTCGGGGCGGTCGGCCGAGATATCTTCGATCTCCATCCCGCCTTCGGACGAGGCGACGATCATCACCCGCTGGCTGGAGCGATCCAAAACAAAGCCAAGGTAGATTTCCCGGTCAATCGGCACTGCGGCTTCGACGTAGACACGATAGATGCCTTTGCCTTCAGGACCCGTCTGATGCGTCACCAGTTTGCGACCGAACAGATCATCGCAAGCCTTGTAGATTTCGTTTTCGCTGTTGCAGAGCTTGACCCCTCCGGCCTTGCCGCGCCCGCCTGCATGGACCTGCGCCTTGACAATCCATTTGTCGCCACCCAGTTCGCGCGCCCGGTAGGCCGCCTGTTCGGGGCTGTAGGCAAGCGCGCCCGCGGGCACCTCGACGCCGAATTTCGAAAGAACTTCTTTCGCCTGGTATTCGTGGATATCCATCTGATGCGCTCCTGTTTACGCAGCTATTGAAGTGCCGTAACGGCTTTCCAGCAGGTCTTCGATTGCGTCCTGATCGACCTCTCCACCCAGCTCACGAATGGCTTCGGCGAACAGGCGCACGATCCGGCTGACGGCCTCGCGATTCAATTGATTTAGGATGCCGATGCGCACCTGCACCGGTTCGCTTAAGGTGGGCCAGATGCCAAAACCGCGGGCGCGGCAGTTCTGCACCAGTTCCATCTCGCGGCCAGAAAGCTCGGAAGGCAGGTTGAGAACGATCAGGCTGGGCATGTCCGAGGTGACCTTGCACCCCATCTCGGTCACCGCGTCGCGAAGAACCTTTTCATGCGTCCGGTAAGACATCGACCGCTTGGCCAGACCTTCCTGCAAGGTCAGGCGCAATGACTCGTGGAACGCCGCAACCGCATATCCGGAATGGGTCCGGTGATAGGTGCCCTTTTCCACGTCCTGCCCATCGACGATGCCCCAGTGGCGGGCCTCGAAGATCGGATTGTGCACATAGGTATAGGCACCCGTGGATTTCAGCGCCTCGATATAGGCATCGGTAAAGCTGACAGGGGCATAGGTCAGCGGCAGGCAGCACAGGCCTTTCTGCGGACAGGATGCCCAACCCGCGACACCCGGAAAGTCATCGATCGAAAAGTCTTCGACACCCAGTGACGAGACCGCATCGATCAGCCCCATGGCACCATGACGTTCACATGCGTCCGAGAAACCGCGCAGATCGTTCACCCTGCCCGATCCGGTTTCCCAATGCGCCATAAAGGCCCATTTCGGCTTGTGTTCGGCCAGAGTGGCTTCCACCAGTTCAGTCGTCACCGGCTGGCCATGCGGAACCTCGACCACCGTGACACTCGCCGCCTGTGGGTCAAGCGGGCTGGCCGCGTGCTCGGCGGGCGTTGCCGCCTTGATCCGCAGCGTCAGCGCGTCGATCCCCGAGAATGTGCCGTTGGTGAAGGCAACAACCTTGTCACCGGGCATGACGGCCGAAAACATGGTGTCCAGAGCGCTCCAGCCGGTACCGGCGACAGCGAACGTATAAGCGTTCCGGGTGCCCCAGATTTCACGCAGCATGTGCTTGCATTCGATCATGCCCCTTAGGACATCGCCCTGCATGTGATCGGCGACACCTGCGCCGGCGAAGGCTTTCAGGACACGCACATCCGTATTGCCCGGCCCCGGCCCTGCGGCAAGGGTCTCGGGAATTTCGAGCGGAGGGAAAATCTGAAAGGTCATGGTCTGACATCCTCGGCTGTTGGCCGGGCATTGCGGCCTGATGGTTCAAGATACCGATCAGAAAACGCGAGCTTGCCGGATGGCGCAACGTAACTTACTACTGCTTTTGGATGGCTAATAGTGTGGGTAATTTCCTACCCGTTTTGGCAAAAATACGACGGTATACCAAAATCTTCCCCACCCTTTTGGGTAGTATTTTGTAAAATATGGGCAAAATCATATGGTTGAGACATCGGGCAAACCCATCGACATCATGCTTGCGGACAGCAACCCGCTGGTTCTGTCGGCCATGTCGGAAATTTTCGAACGTGATCCCCGATTCTCTCTGGTCGCCACGTCAGCCACGGCAGAAGGGTTTCTGGGAACGGTGATGCGGATACCCGTTCAGGTCGGTGTCGTGGACTGGACGCTTCCGGCCCTGGGCGCCGCCAAACTGATCGAGGTGCTGCGCGATCAGGCCGATGCGCCGCGCTTTGTCATCTATGGCGATGCCTCTGGGGATGTCCCGCGATTGGCGATGCAGGCGGGCGCCGCTGGATTTGCTGCCCGCTCGGGCGAGGTCGAAGGCCTTCTTGAGACCTGTGCCGAAGTGGCAGCAGGCAAGATGGTGTTTCCGTTCATCGACGTCAGGAAGATGAAACAGGATCCGATTCAAAGCCTGTCGCGCAAGGAACGCGCCATTTTGGAGGCTTTGGCGCAAGGCATGTCGAACCGGGAACTGTCCAAGGAACTTCAGATATCCACCAACACGGTCAAGTTCCACCTGTCAAATATCTATGAGAAGCTGAACGTCAAAAACAGAACTCAAGCCATTGCGTTTTTCTATTCGTCCCACCGTGGGGCGGACTAGATGACAAGAACAGAGAGCCCAGATGACTGAAATCACAATCAACGTTGTCGGTGCCGGGCGGGTCGGCAAAACGCTGATCCGCCTACTGGATGGCACTGATGGCTGCCGTATCCAGGATATTCTGAGCACATCCTTTCAGTCTGCAAGTGAAGCCGCCCAATTGTCCAAAACCGGGCGCGTTGCAGCAAGCTATGCAGATTTGCGGCCAGCTGATCTGTGGATCATATCAGTACCTGACACGCAAATTTCTGCGGTGGCCCACGAATTGAAACAGGCGCTCGAGAACCAAGAAGAAACCGGGAAGCCTTCAGTGGCGTTCCATTGCAGCGGCTATTTTCCTGCCGAGCAACTGGCGCCATTGCGAAGCCTCTCATGGTCTCTGGCCAGCGTTCATCCCGTCCTGTCCTTCGCCGATCCACAGGCCGCTGCCGCGCAATTCAAAGAAGCGCTGTGCGGGTTGGAAGGCGACGAAGACGCCACAGCATTCATTCAGCCGCTTCTGGAAGGGTTGGGAGCTACCTGTTTCCCCATCCGGTCTGAAAGCAAAAGCCTGTATCATGCAGCCGCTGTGATATCGAACAACTTCGCCGTTGTCTTGCAGGCCATCGCCCGCGAGGCGTGGGCCGAGGCGGGTGTGCCGGACGAAACTGCCCGCAAGCTCAACGCTGGATTGTTGAGCAGCACAGTCGAAAACGTCGACCTTCTCGGCCCGCAGGCTGCCCTGACCGGTCCGGCGGCAAGAGGGGACGCAGAGGTCGTTGCCCAGCAGGGCGCGGATGTAGCGGCGTGGCACCGCGATGCAGGTGAAATTTACAAGCAAATGAGCCTGCTGGCGCAGAAGCTGAAGGCAACCGGTTTCACGAAGTAATCACCAAATCCTTTGCTGCATGGCATTTTGGAACCTGCGTTCGAAACGCATCGCGCAAAAGCCGGGCCCGGGCGTTTCTTTTGCGAATCCCTGAAACATGTTACGTTGGGTCAACTTTCGAGATTTGATTTTTCCCGGCACTCAGTTTCTTGCAGCGCTTTCCTACGAGGTGACTTCATGTCCGACTCCAGCAGTGAGCCCCCGCGCATTACGCTGTCCCTTCCGACCTCTCGACCCAATCCCACGATCTCGGCGGAACTCTCAGGATCGGCCGGTTTTACGGCTGACAGCATTGACGATCTCAGGCGCGTCGAAGCCGAGAAGCTCAAGGCGCTGCGCCGTGGTGTCGGCATTGACCTGTCTGCCGAGGTGATCAACGATCTGGTCGATCAGCGCGTGCAGGCCACTGGTGCAGTCTTTCGTCAGCTCGAAACCATTCGCAAGGATCTGGCCGACGGGTTTCTGGGCGCTGTCGTCCCAACCCTTGCCCCGAAACTGCGCGGAGAACTGATCAATCCCGACGGCACCCCTGCCGAGCGGGTAATCGTTGAAGCGCTGCGCCCAACCTTTACCGCCAGTGAAGGCATCGACAACGCGGATTTTTCCTGGGCTGTAAAAGCCGCCGTTACCGATGCCCGGGGCCTGTTTTCGCTTGATCTGCCCAATCTGCGCTTGCCGCAAAATGGCCTCAGATTGCGGATCCGCGGACAGAACACCACTCTGACAGAGGCAGTGCCGCGCATTGATGCATTGGATGGCGAATTGGGCCTCGTGGTGCTGGATCGCACTGTCCTCCCTTTACAGCGCTCGATCCTGGGTGAGCTTGCCGATATTCTGCCGGTAGATCCCGAGGATGCGGAAGAAAACATATCCGACTTCGCCGGCACGCAGGCACCTATCGTGCTGGGCGAAGGTGATTGCGCTTCGGAATACCGAACCGAAGGAGGCACGGTTTCGCGGCGGCGTTATTCGGTTCTTTATCGGCTGATTGACCCGCTTGTCGGGCCGAAGAACATCGTTCGCACCCGTCCTGTTGGCGGCAATCGCTTTGTCACGACAATTCCGGGCGGCACCTTTGCACAGGCCAATCTTTCTGCCGAAACATTGTTGAGCGCATTCAACAATGACGGCGGAGACTGGGATTTCCGCGATCGGATACCGATTGACGAACCCATTGATATCGAGGATTTTTTCGAAGACTTGGAACAGCGCCCGCAGGATGTGCCAAAAGCTTCCAGCCTGGCGCTTGGCTATATCGCCAAGATGCGTTCAACCGCCGTTCACGCCGGGATGTCATTGGGGCGTCTGGTCTATTCCCTGCCGCTTGCCCCGGGCGAGGAACAACGGATCGTTGTGTCGGAACAGCGCGAAACCCTGACCGTGCGCGAACGCGAAAGCCTGACCTTCGAGGAACAACAGGAATTCGAAGAGGCGCGCGATACCTCTTTCGACAGCACATTCGAAACCGCATTGGACGAAGTGATCCGTGGAACATCCTCTTTCTCGACCAAGGCGTCCACAAAAAGCTTCGGGGGCGCCGGCGGCATTGGTGGCGGCCTGTTCGGCGGCATCGGGGCCATAGTGGGTGGGGTCGGTTTCAGCGGCGCCCGTTCCAGCTCCAACTCGTCAGGCAGTTCGTCCAACACGCAGAACACGTCACGCGATTTTCTGTCGGACACGCACGAGACATTCTCGGCCGCGTTGGAACGGGCCGCTTCGGTCAAGCGCAGTTCCGCTCGGACCAGTGTACGCACGGCGACGGCAAGTGACCGGCGTACGGCGACGACCAAGTTTGTGGCCAACCGTAACCATTGCCACGCGATGACCATGCAATGGTTCGAGGTGCTGCGCGATTTTTCCTTGGAAACGCGCATCGAAGGCGTTCAGTTAGTGGTCTTCGTACCGATGCAGCTCATCCGTTTCCGCCGCTTGGGTCAAGGCGACCAGTTGCCGGGCAATGTCACGCGGTCCGGATTGTTGAGCCGATACAAAGTGATCCTGCGCCACGCAGACGTTTTCCGCCGCGTGTTCCGAAACCGCCGCAGATTCCGCACGGCGCTGAAACTGCTCGAGGAGTTTTATGCGGACAAGGACGCGACACCTCAGAATGCTCCGGGTGTCGCGCAGGACATCGTCAGCTTCGAGGCTCAGGGCACTTTCATGCCCAATGATGACATATCCGCGGTGATCTTCACGCAGGATGGAGACCGTGTTGGGCCAGTGCCCCTGACCGGATCGCCGATCGACATCGACAACCTGCATGACTTGCCTGCCGAGACACGCGAAAACCTGCTGGTTCGGCTGGCTGACGCACGCCGTGATCCAACCAACCGGCGGACTTATACCGGATCCGTGGCTTTGCCCCGCTCGGTCGAACGTTCTGACATCGCCCGCGTCGAGTTGCGCAGGCGGACGGGCTCTTTTGCCTATTCATTCTATACCGGCCCGGACCCGATCAACATCTTCAACATTTGGGAGCATATCTCGAATCTGGAAGATGCGGATGATCTGGATCGCGCCACGCGCAACATCAACCGGAGCCTTCACACGACGATTTCAGGTTCGGATTTCGACGATCTGGTCGGCGCGCCGATGATCAGCGAGTTCGAAGCGCGCATGAATGAGGACGCACAGACCATCGTTGACGACAACACATTCCAGGCTTTGCCTGCGACCCTGCCCTATTCCGTACAGGAAGTGCCGGACGTTCTGTCACGCCGGGATCTGCGCCGCATCGAAGAAATGTACCAGCATGTTGTAGCCAACACCGTTCGCTATTCCCGCGTGATCTGGGCCAGCATGACGGACGAAGAACGTGCGATCCTGCTGGAGCGTTTCACCATCGGGGTACCGGAAGGCGGGCTGGACGATGCCTCAAGCGAGATATCGCTGCTCAGCACCGTTCAGAATAAGGTGCTTGGGTTCTATGGCAATGCCATGATCATGCCCTTCTCGATCCCGCCCGATCTGGCCGACCGGATGGAGATGCGGACCGGTGATATTCAGGACAGTCTTCTGGCCTTCCACCGCGAGGATTTCCGGCCACCGCGCCGCACGATCTCGCTGCCGACCAGGGGCCTGTTGGGCGAGGCTGTACTGGGTCGCTGCAATTCCTGCGAGATGATCGACCACCGCCGCTTCTGGAACTGGCAGGACAGCCCGACACCGCCGCCGGTTGGCGACGCGCCGGTCCTGCCTGCTGACAGTGACGCCATCTTTGGTACCCGTGCGCCGTCAGACCTGCCGAACAACCAGCCTTCGAACACGCTGACCATTGCAGGAGGCGACATTGGCACCGGCCAGGCTGTGCCCACGTCGCAACTGGCCGAAATCCTCAAGGCTGCGCCCGATCTTGCGCGGGCGGGAACTGATCTGACAGGCCTGAAGGAGTTGCAGGCGCAACTGGCGCTTGAAACGCAATCGGTCGCCGCCGGTCGGGACAAGGCCATCGACACGGCGACGGATCTGACCAAGGAGCTGGTTGGAAAGGCCACGGAACTTGCGGGTAAAGGTCAGGAAATCGCTGCCGCCCGCAAAGAGGAAGAAGCCAAGAAGGCCGCCGCTGACAAGAAGGCATTTGACGCCAGCAATGCCGCCAAGATCAAGGGGTTTGAGGATATTGCCAAGAACGCCTCGGGTGTTTCCACGCTGATCGGCGGGCAACCGGATGGCAACCAGGCCGGTTTCGTTCAAAACCTGTTCAAGGATTTCCCCGGCGGGGCTGCGGCTTTGGCCAACCCGTCCAACACGCTGCTTCTGGCCAAGCTTTTCGGGGCCTTCACCAAGGCAAATGCGGATGCTGATGACGGCAGCGCGACCAAGGCCGGCAGCCAGTCGGTGCTGGATTTCCTCAATGGCCTGAACGCTCCTGCGGAGGATGACAATGAGTGACACGAGCACAAATGTGACGGACAAACCGGGAATTGATGAAAGCCTTGCCGAGGCGATCATCAACATTCTTGAAACGACCAACTCTCCGGCGATCCAGCGCGCCCGTGAGGTGATTGCCCATAGGCTGGCCATTGCGGGCGATATTGCCCCTTCGCGCATCCCTGCGCCGCGCAACATCACCGAGATCGGCGGCTATATCAATCTGCTGAGCGAGTATGGTGAGGCCGAACAGCGCGCACGCATGATCGCGGCTGCTTTGGGTATTGCAGGACCGCAGATTTCGCTGCCGCAGCCGGGTGCCGTTCCGCCGATGTCTTTCATCACTCGCGACGGTGCAAGGCCCGTTGGTCCGCAGCAGGCCAGTTTCCCGCTGAGCTTCACGATCCGCAGTGATTTCGTTCCGGCCTTCGACAATGCGTTGCAGGAGATCGCGATACGTGGCGGCGCGGTGCCGATCCTGACACCTGTCAGGGTCCTGCCGACCGCCGGATCAGGCCTCGTGACCGACGGCATCTCGCAGCTGGCTTTGATCGGCCGGACACTCAGCCTGGCACCAACCGCGGTGCTGCATGCCGTGGCCACCGACCCCCTGTCGCTCAGCCGTCCGACGGCTGGTGGCGGGTTCGAGGTTATGGTTCGGGTCATCGACGCCGCCGCTCCGATCGCCGGAACCATCGCGGCGGCGGACTGGACAAGTTGGGAATGCGATGCCACTGCCTGTACCGAGGTCGACAGCAATGATGCGCGCTTTGCGCTCACGCCGCTGCTGAACGCCGCCGGGTGGCACCAGCCCGCTGATCCTGGCAATCCGACCAGTCTGTCGAACCCCGGAACCTGGGCAGAATGGCGCAATATCACCGGGCTTGTGCCGGGCGTCACACGGTTTGCGGATGAGCTGCATCTGCTTTATTCCGCCGAAATGCTCGTTACCTCGCCGGTCTTCAATCAACTGGACAATGTCTGGACAGGAAGCGAGTTCGCCACGCCATAGCACGGCTGTACGAAGCGCATGAAAGTGATTTGGCAATGCGCCCTTCATGGGGTTCAATGCATTCAGGAGGTCGGCCATGCGCAACCCCGAGCGTTTCGAAAAATTCTATTTCGCCAAAGTCGGCATGGGCGAAGCCTGTGGCTGTGCCGAGCGGATAATCGACGTGTTCGAATTCAACCGCAAAGGCGGTGCGCAATCCAAGCAACCTGTGAAACAGGTCAGACGCAGACGCGGATCCTTTCGGGCATGGGCGGTCAAATATGGGCTGATGAGCCGCAGGCGCACATAGCCAAGGCCTGACGACGCACTGGGCTTGCTGTCGGATTCATGGCCAGGCTCAGGCGGTGTGATTGCATTTCTGAAACCACCATGTCCGGTTGCCACGAGAACAGGTCAGACCGGCACCAGCTTCCCGTCGCGAAGATCCAGTTCATCGGGCGCCAGTTCCAAGCGGAACGCCGGCGAATGGCTGACAAGCAGAATCGCCTGTGGCAACGCGCGCAGGATTTCCAGCAGGCGCGCTTCGTTTTTCGTATCCAGCGCATTCGTCGGTTCGTCCAGCAACAGCACTTCGGGATCCATCGCCAGAACCGTCGCCAGTGTCACCAGCCGTTTTTCACCGCCTGACAACTTGTGTGTGATGCGGTTCTTCAGGTGTATCAGGTCCAGATCGCCCAGAACTTTGTCGACAATGCCAAGTGCTTCGTCACGGGTCCTGCCCAGATTGAGCGGCCCAAAGGCGATGTCTTCGGCGACGGTCGGGCAGAACAGCTGATCGTCCGCATCCTGAAATACAAGCCCCACCCGGCGGCGCACTTCGTGGAAATCGGCCTCTTCCACGCGTTTCTGACCAAAAACGGTGACGGTGCCAGAACTCGGGCGCTGCAACCCAAGCGTGATGCGCAGGAGCGTCGATTTTCCCGCACCGTTCGGACCCGTCAGAGACAGGCGCTGCCCGGCATTCAGGCTCAGGCTGGCCCCGTCCAGAACGGGTGGCTGGCCGGGGTAGGAAAAACAGATGTCTTCTAGCGCGATCAGTGTCATGCGAATTCCAGAATGATCAGACCCAGGCAGAGACCGCTGAAACCAGCCGCAAACACAATGTCCGCGCGGGTCAGGGCAAATTCCTGAAGCAACGGCATACGCCCGGAAAACCCCCGGCACTTCATCGCGGCCAGGATGCGTTCCGATCTTTCGATCGCGCGCACAAGCATCATGCCCACAAGGTAGCCAAAGCTGCGATATGTGTGCCAGTTTGTTGCTGGCCGAAAACCGCGCACCTTCATGGCCGCGCGCAAGCGCAGGTATTCTTCCCGCAACACCTCGATATACCGGATCGTGAACATCAGCAGGTAAACCAACTTTTCCGGGCACCGCAGACGATGCAAGGCGTGACCCAGAGTGACTGGCTCCATCGTGCCGACCAAAACCATCAGGGACAGGATCACGGCATTGGCGGTCAAAGCAATCTCGACCGCTTTCCAGAAACCCTGCCAGCTTGCGGGGAATCCCCAAAGCGTGAACATCGGGGCTCCGGGCATGGAAAAGGGCAGCAGGACCAGCATGAACAGGATGAACCCATCCATCATGGCCATTCGCTTCAACGTCTTTCGCCACGGCAGACGGGAAACTATCAGAAGCGAAAGCGACACTGTCAGCGCCACGCAAAGCGCGCCGAGGGATGACAGCGCCACGGTCACGACAGCAAAAGCAACCGCCATGACGATACGCATCCGGGGATCCAGCTGGCTGATCAGACCGTCCGGCCCGTCACCGGCTTCGGCCAGTGTTTTTTCTTGGTGCCCCAGAACGTGTGCCATCAGGACGCCAGCTTGCGGCGGGCCGCCATGTAAAAGCCCAGACCGAACAGACCAACGATGTAGCCGAGCCCGCCAAGGATGGTTTGCAGGTCATTCTGTTCGCGATAGGCCGCAATCTCGCGCCTGAGCGGGCGCAATTCATCACGCACGGCTTTAGCGATAACCTGCTGTTCTTCGACGCTGAGAGAAGCCGCCGAACCGCTGGCCGGTGTCAAAGCAGCCGAAGACGAGTTTCCGGTTTCTGCCACGGCAACACCCAGAACCCGCGCGACATCTTCGGCAGACATCGTGACTTCGGCCACATGCCCGGCGCCAAGGTCGGCAAAGAAGGTGTGCGCCACGGCCGAGGTCGGCGTGTAGACAAAGAAACCGTCCGCATCCGTGACCGATCGACCCAGCTCGGCCCCGTCCGGGCCGGTGACAATGACCTCGGTCCCGCTTGCCATATCACCGTTGGAAAAGCCGATCTCGCCCTCGATCACGTCTCCCGACTCGAAAACGCCGGCTATGACCTTGTGCGCCAGGGCAGGCACGGGCGCACAGCACACAGCCAGTATGACAACCAGATGCTTCATGTGGTTGCTCCTCTGAAAAACAACTCGGGCTTGACCTTGCGCGCCAACAAGACGGCGAACCCGGTCAAAATCGCCTCGATGGCCATGACTGGAATATGGGCGAAGAAAACAAGCTTGGCAGCGGGCAGGAACTCATCCCCCGACAGCGCCAGGGAAATCGCGACCATGCCGGTTGTCGCCGCAATTGCAAATGCGCCGCCGACACCACCCCAAATCGCACCATGCAAAGGTGTCCCGCGCGCGATCAGACGACCGAACAGCATTCCGGCCACCACCGCGGGCAGGGCGATATTGACGGTGTTGATCCCCAGCACCGTCAACCCGCCAAAGCCGAAAAAGACCGCCTGTAACAAAAGCCCGACGAACAAAGCCGGGAATGCGGCCCAACCAAGCAGCAGCCCGGCCATGCCGTTGAGGATCAAATGGACCGACGACGGACCAATGGGTACGTGGATCAACGATGCTACGAAGAAACTGGCTGACAGCACACCGGCAGTGGGGATGCGATCAAGATCCAGAGACCTGAGACCCATGGCGATCCCACCCGCGGCCGCTATGGCGCCGCCAACAACAACCGGGTTGGAAAGGGCTCCGTCGACGATGTGCATTCGGGGTTACTCCAGATCCCAGGCGCGAATCCAGATCACCGCATCCTGGCTGAGTTCTTTGCCCTCATGTTCGGTTGCGGGGCCGGAACCAAGTGCTGCGAAACCCCAGTAGCCGGCTTTTGGAACGCCGAACGAAAAATACCCGTTGTCGTCAGATATGGCGACCACCGCACCACCCGGCATAGGGGACACTTTCGGTGCAGAAGCGGCCGCGCTGTCCATGTCGGGTTCGGCGGCCATGTATTCGATCTCGATCTCGGCCCCCGCAACCGGCTGACCATCAGCCAGCACACGGCCCGTGAAGGTTGAACCCGCGATGATGTTGGTCGGCTTGTTCAGCGGGACAATCTCGGTCGGCAGACCCACGGGATTCATCCAGTCGGTCGGTAATTCGTTGCGGTTCAGGAAGGCTTTGGTGAGCTGTTGGATATAGATGTCTTCGGATTCTTCATAGTAAGGCTGAGGAACCGTCACCAGCACATAGTCACCCGACCGTTTGACCGGGACACTGCCTTTGAACGCCGCGCCCTCGTTTTGCCCGCCGGTGAACCGGATAGGTTCCAGCGTATCCAGCAAATCGGTCTTTTCACCGTTGTGGATCACATAGAATTCCTGCGGCTTTTCCAGATCCATGACATGGCCGTTTTCGAACGGATGCCAGAAAATCAGCTTGACCGGCACGTCACCCGGTTTCTCGATCATGGTGTCGGTGGTGTATTCCAAAAGGAAATGCGCATTTGCCATGGCAGGAAGTGCCATCACGGCAGCGGCTGCACTGAGCAGCGTTTTCATGAACAGTCGTCCTTGTCCCGTCGCGCCAATCCCGGCGCGAAATTCGTTTTGACCACAGGACATTCGACGCCAAATTACCCTTTCAGGCATCCTGGTCCGACGCACATCCCGTCGCCGATTAGGAGTGCCCGTTAGAGGGCACATGTCCGGCAGGTATCCTGACTTGCGGGTCAAAGCGTTGGACTGGCCTTCCCGGGCAAACCCCAGTGGCGTTTCAGCCCTGCTCGCCGCTTACAGTTGCGGGTGCAGTTGCGGAATTGGGCCTGAGCCCGCACCGCATTCCCTATTGATTCCAGAGCAAGCCCCGGAACCGGACATGCCGAGCGGCTTGCCAGACAACTCAGCCTTCGGTCAACGAAAATGTGCCGTGGCCGTCGAAAAAAAGCTGAATTCGGCAGTTCGGGCGGGTAAATCGACTTCGTGAAAAATCCAAGGCAGCAGGATGATTTCATGCCTAAGCTTCTGAAAGATACCTTTCCGACAACGGCAGGCTTGCCGCACCCAGTGAGCGTGCTTCCGGGCCCACGGTCCCTTCCAGCACCACGGGGCGCTCAAGACCGGTCAGGTTCAGCTTGGACAGTTTGTCTTCGACCATTTCAACCAAACTCGCCTTGATTTCCTGCGGCATCCAGCCGTCAATCTTCACGCATTCGAAATCTATCAGGCTACAGGATGAGACAATCGCATGGGCAATCCCGCTTGCCGTCCGTTTCAACCAGTTTTCCAGTTGAACTTTTGGCACATCCCAACGCCGGGTCGATTCCCAGATGGAATGCGACGTTACTCCTGCTGTGGTGATTGCACGCTCGAGAACATACAAGCTGGCCACGTCGATAAGCGGTCTGACACCGCCCGCACCATCCGGCACAGGCAGGGGGCCGATTGCCCCCGAGTTTCCACGCCCCGAAAAGATCGCACCATTGAGAACCACACCGCCGCCAATGAAAAACCCGATATAGAAGTACAAGAAATCCCTTGGCCCATCGGCCGGACCGAACACCAATTCCGCCCCACAAGCCGCCGTGGCGTCATTTTGCAGAAAAACCGGCATATCGAGGCGACGAGCCAGGTCGGCCTTCAGGTCTGATACGCGCCACGGGTCCATTTCTTCCTGAGGAACCTGAAGGGTCTGGGCCCAGTCCCACAGGTAGAACGGCATGGCAATTCCAAGACCCGCAATCCTGCCTTTGGCCTCGGACGACATGGATGACATCATTTTCCCCAGACTCTGTATGGAAAACTCCAGAGTGGCTTTCGGCGTTGGATAGTCATAGGTTCGCCGCTCGCGTTGCCGCACATTTCCGACAAAGTCAGTCAAAACCAGCTCGGTACTGCGGCGCCCAACCTTGAGCCCAAAGAAAAACGCACCACCCGGGTTGAGGCGCATGGGAACGGAAGGTTGCCCGACTTTCCCGCGGACCGGCTCGCCGCGCAAAAGCAATCCGTCCTTCTCAAGCAGCCGCATGATGACGGAAACGGTTTGTGCCGACAGTCCGGTCATGCGCGCAATCTCGGACTTAGCAAGGGCCTGATGACGCCGGACAAGCGACAACACCAGCCGTTCGTTCCGGGCCCGCATCCCGCTTTGATTGGTTCCGCGCACCTCTGACCCGTGCAGGCCAATCGAATTTTTCCGAGATGAATTTTCCGGCACGACCACCCCTTTCCAGCTGAAGAATGAGAAAGGCCGCCCGCCCTGTCAATAATAAATAAGAGTGAATTATTTATTGACTCAAATTTCGAATCTTGTGATTGTTTCTTATGGGATCAGGGTTTTTGCCTGATCGCCCTCGTGCCCTGTACGGCACAGGAAAAACTGGGAGGATAATCGATGAAACTTGCAAGACTTGCGGGTGCTGCTGCGCTCGGGGTTACTGCCATGGCTGGCAGTGCAATGGCGGAAGGCGAAACCGTTTGTCTGATCACCAAGACAGACACCAACCCGTTCTTTGTCAAAATGAAGGAAGGTGCGACAGCGAAGGCGGAAGAGCTGGGAATGACGCTCAAAGCCTTTGCGGGCAAAGTTGACGGTGACCATGAAACGCAGGTGCAAGCCATCGAGACCTGCATTCTGGACGGCGCCAAAGGCATTCTGCTGACGGCATCGGACACTTCATCCATCGTTCCGGCCGTAAAGCAGGCGCGGGATGCAGGTGTTCTGGTTATCGCCCTGGACACGCCGCTGGAACCCATTGACTCGGCCGACGCGACGTTTGCCACGGACAATTTCCTGGCCGGGCTGCTGATTGGACAATGGGCTAAAGCCACACTGGGCGACGCGGCCAACGACGCCAAAATCGCGACACTGGATCTTGCCGTCAGCCAGCCGACAGTGGATGTGCTGCGCAATCAGGGGTTCCTGCAAGGCTTTGGTGTCGATCTGGCGGACCCGAACGTGATCGGCGATGAAGATGACCCACGTCTTGTCGGAAGTGATGTAACCGCCGGCAACGAAGAAGGTGGTCGCCGCGCGATGGAAAACCTTCTGGCCAAGGATTCTACGATCAACGTTGTTCACACCATCAACGAACCTGCGGCAGCAGGCGCCTACGAGGCGCTGAAAGCCATCGGGCGCGAAAATGACGTGCTCATCGTTTCCGTGGACGGAGGCTGCCCGGGTGTCCAAAACGTTGCCGACGGTGTTATCGGCGCGACGTCGCAGCAATACCCGCTGTTGATGGCATCGCTGGGAGTTGAGGCCGTCAAGAAATGGGCGGACGAAGGCGTGAAGCCTGAAAACACGCCTGGCAAGGATTTCTTCGACACCGGCGTGGCGCTTGTAACGGACAAGCCTGCCGAAGGCGTCGAATCGATCTCGGTCAAGGAAGGCATGGACCTCTGCTGGGGTTAACCTGACCGCCCGGAGGGCCGCAGAGGGCGGCCTTCCGCTTTTCAAACCACCCATTCGCCCGAAAACTTGCTAAAGTCGTCAGTAACCTGACGCTTTGGGGGAACCTTTATGTCCGATACTTCACGACGATCAGACGACTTCGAAGCCGCTGCAAAAGGCAGCCCAGAACAGATTGCCGAATTTGACGATCACCACCGCGGGATTGTCGGAACGGTTCAGCACTTTCTGCATGTGAACCCCTCTTTGGTGCCGCTGATCGTTCTTGTGGCCGCCATCGTCATTTTCGGGGCTTTGCTGGGCTCCAAGTTCTTCTCGCCATTTGCGCTGACTCTGATCCTGCAACAGGTTCAGATCGTCGGGATCGTGGCGGCAGCGCAAAGCCTTGTCATCCTGACCGCCGGTATCGATCTAAGCGTCGGGGCAATCATGGTGATGTCGTCGGTTGTCATGGGTCAGTTCACCTTCCGGTATGGTCTGCCGCCAACGGTCGCGATTGTTTGCGGCCTTTTCGTCGGCACAGCAATCGGTGCGGTGAACGGGTATCTGGTCAGCCGCGTCAAACTGCCGCCGTTCATCGTGACGCTTGGCATGTGGCAAATCGTTCTTGCGGCGAACTTCCTCTATTCCCAAAACGAAACCATCCGGTCGCAGGAGATCGAAGAAAACGCCGCGATTCTGCAACTTTTCGGGGCCAAGTTCAACGTGGGCGGGGCGGTATTCACCGTCGGCGTGATCTTCATGCTGGTGCTGATCCTCGGGCTTTCCTACGCCCTTCGTCACACCGCCTGGGGAAGGCATGTTTATGCCGTCGGGGATGACCCCGAAGCGGCAGAGCTGTCCGGTGTCAATGTGCATCGCACGCTGATGTCGGTTTACATGCTGTCCGGGCTGATCTGCGCTTTCGCGGGCTGGGCTCTGATTGGTCGGATCGGGTCCGTGTCTCCGACCTCTGGTCAGTTGGCAAATATTGAAAGCATAACGGCGGTCGTGATCGGGGGCATATCCCTGTTCGGTGGCCGCGGGTCTATTCTGGGGTCGCTCTTCGGTGCTCTGATCGTGGGCGTCTTTACGCTTGGGCTTCGGTTGCTGGGCGCTGATGCGCAATGGACGTTCCTGTTGATCGGTATCCTTATCATCGCAGCGGTCGCGGTCGACCAGTGGATCAGAAAGGTGGCAGCCTGATGGAGCCTATTCTCAAAGGACGGAACCTTGTGAAGCGCTACGGCAAGGTAACGGCGCTGGATCAGTGCGATTTCGATTTGATGCCGGGCGAGATTCTGGCCGTGATCGGCGACAACGGCGCGGGCAAGTCAACACTGATCAAGGCGATTTCAGGCGCGGTGGCGCCGGATGAAGGTGATGTTTGGCTGGAAGGCCGGAAAGTGAATTTCCACTCGCCGATTGACGCGCGTGAAGCCGGTATTGAAACGGTTTACCAGACACTTGCGATGTCCCCAGCCTTGTCGATTGCGGACAACATGTTCATGGGGCGCGAGATTCGGCGCAAAGGGCCGTTGGGATCATGGCTCCGAATGCTCGACCGTCCGGCGATGGAGAAATTCGCCCGCGACAAGCTGAGCGAACTGGGCCTGATGACGATCCAGAACATCAATCAAGCCGTTGAAACACTGTCCGGGGGTCAGCGTCAGGGCGTTGCCGTGGCGCGGGCCGCGGCATTCGGATCAAAAGTCATCATCCTGGACGAACCAACGGCCGCATTGGGCGTGAAGGAAAGCCGCCGCGTTCTTGAACTGATCCAGGACGTGAAGTCACGCGGCATTCCGATCATCCTGATCAGCCACAATATGCCACATGTTTTCGAGGTCGCCGATCGAATCCACGTGCATCGGCTTGGCAAGCGCCTTTGCGTCGTTGATCCCAAAGATTACACGATGTCCGACGCAGTGGCGTTCATGACCGGCGCCAAGGAACCGCCCGCCGAGGACCAGGCCGCGTGACGCCTACGCTTGCCACCCCCGAGGCGCTTGCAAGCAGGATCGCGGATGCGGTCCAGGCCTTGCCGCCGCTGCAAGACCGGCACCTTGTGGCGATTGCCGGGCCGCCGGGATCGGGAAAAACGACTGCGGCCAGCCTTGCAAGCAAAGAGCTCAATCTGCGCGGCGTCGCAACCGGTCTGGTTTTCATGGACGGCTTTCACTATGACAACGTGATCTTGAAGGATCGCGGCCTGCTGAACCGCAAAGGATCTCCTGAAACCTTTGATCTTGCCGGCTTTCATGCGCTGCTTGATCGATTGCGCTCGGAAGAAGAAATCGCAATACCCGAGTTTAACCGAGAGCTGGATCTGGCCATTGCCGCGCGATCCATGATCACAGCGGATCAGCGCGTTGTTCTGGTTGAGGGCAATTACCTTCTATTGAATGAGCCGGGTTGGTCAGAACTTCACCAACTGTGGGCATTCAGGGTATTCTTGGACACCGATTTGAAAACACTCGAAACCCGCCTGACCAACAGATGGATCGGCCACGGTCTGGACGCCAATGCCGCCAGGGACCGTGCGCAGTCGAACGATCTGGCGAATGCAGAGCGCGTGATCCGAAATTCGATACCCGGTGATCTGACACTGGCTTGAGTTTTGCCTGCGGCCAACACAATCCGTCTTGATGAAAGGCCAGAGGTCAGTTCCGGTACACCGGCGGAACAAGACCGGTCTGAAACCAAGTCACGAAAGACACGATCGAAAACACAGGCAGCCCGGTCGCCTGCTGAATATCCGGCGCATAGGGGCACATATTCGTGCACTCCAGAACTATTGCCCCAAGATCGGGATGGTCCGAGGCCAGCGCAATTGCGGCCTCAACATTGTCCTCCCGGGCCTTCTGGACATTCAGACGCGATTCATTGCCCAGAATTGCGCGAGTGAATTCCCGCCCACCTTCGGTTGTGCCGATTGGTGTATCCAAGGGGACATTGGCAGCCTGAAGATGATCATTGGTCAAAGTGGAGGCCGAAATGGTCAGAATGCCCGCGCGCTTTCCCATAGGAAGGATACGATTTACCATTTCAACCTGCATCAAGGACGAGGTGACAACGGGAACCGGAACCGCCTCGGCCAGCTCCTTCTGGAACAGGGACAGGAACCCGCAATTGGTTGTTATTCCGTCCGCGCCGTCTTTGACCAGCTCTTTCGCGGCGTCGATGAAGACCTCGAGCATACCTTCGGCCCGATGCCGGACCACCCGATCAGGCGAGGCATCCCGGACGATGCGGTACAGCACCGGAAACGGCCATGTCCGTGCATTGCCCATGTCGCCGGGAATTCTTGGGAAATGCGCGTCCAGCATGAGGATCCCCACCGATGCGCCATATATGGATTTGCCGCCCTGCGCGATCATCCCTGCGCCTCCTCGATAATGCGGGTCGAGATGTCTTCGGCCCCTTCCATGTAGATGCTGGTAATCCCGTGACGCACTGCGTCCTGAACCTGATCCATTCGTTTTGTGATATGAGCCGCCAGAACCCGGGCCGCCTCGTCCGCGTCCCGATCCAGCAGGGCCTGCATGACGTGTTTATGTTCGTCCTTGGACTTCTGCACCCGATCCATGCTCATGGAAATCCAGCGGATATAGCGGATACGCTCGTTAATCCGTGTCAGAGTTTGCAACAACTCCATGTTCCCCGACAGCTTTGCGATCCCCAGATGGAACGCTTCGTCCCGGGCCACTGCCTCTTCGATCGTCAGGCCGGTGATGTCGATGCCCGTTTCGTAAAGCTCATCACGCAGCATTTGCAGGTCTTCATCCGTCGCCCTGGCGCAGGCTGATCGGGCCGCTGCGGATTCGATGATCTGGCGCAGCTCGAAAAGGTCGAACACACTCTGTGCATCCAAGGGACGGCAAAAGAACCCTTGCCCCGGGCGGAAATCGAACAGCCGTTCGGCAACCAGACGGTTCAACGCTTCTCGCAACGGCGTGCGGCTGACGCCCAGATCCCTGGACAGGGCGACCTCGTTCAGGCGGGCACCGGGGCGCAGGCGGAAAGATACCGCCATCGCTTTGACCTGATCATAGATATCATCGACGCGTGGACCCGCCATAAACAATGCCCTTCTTCCGTTGATTCACAGGTGCCACACTCAATTCTTGAAATCAATATGCAAGCCTGTATACAGTTCTGCGTACAGTTATAACTCAAAGGAATCGCGAACCATGACAGGGACGAATTACCTGACCGGAGCCGAGGCGATGGTGCGTATGCTCGAGGCGCATGGCGTGACGCATATGTTCGGCCTGTGCGGCGATACCACCTTGCTGTTCTATGACGCGCTCGCCCGAATGGATCACGGCATTCAGCACATTCTGACCCGCGACGAACGGCACGCCGCCTACATGGCGGATGGCTATGCCCGCGTGACCGGCAAGCCTGGCGTTTGCGAAGGCCCTTCTGGCGGTGGAGCAACCTATATTCTGCCGGGTGTGGTCGAGGCCAATGAAAGTTCGGTTCCAATCCTGGCGATCACGTCCGATGTGGCGACGACCAGCCGCGGGAAGTACCCTTTGACAGAACTGGATCAGCCAGCGTTGTTCCGTCCGCTGACGAAATGGAACGCGTCTCTGGATGATGCGGCCCGGCTTCCGGCCATGGTTCGTGCGGCGTTCCGGGCAATGACAACGGGTACACCCGGCGCGACCCATCTGGCACTGCCGTTTGATACGCAGAAGGCACAGGTGGACGAAGCGGAAATCTGGGCCGACGACCGGCATCGCAGCTATCCCGCCGAACGGGCTGCCCCCGATCCGGATGCCATCGAAGAGGCCGCAGCCATTCTTGCCCGGGCCAAATCCGCCGTCGCGGTATGTGGCGGCGGCCCGGTTCTGTCCGGCGCGACCGATGCGTTGCACCGTGTCGCCGGTCTGTTGGATATGCCCGTCGCCACAACCGTTTCAGGCCAAGGGTCCATCGCCGAAACCGATCCTCTGGCGCTGGGTGTCGTCGGATCGAACGGTGGCATCCCGGCAACCCGCGCCGTGGTGGATCTGGCTGATGTCGTCCTGTTCATCGGGTGCCGCGCCGGTTCAGTCACGACCGAACGGTGGAGAAGCCCCGGACGCAGCACCACGATCATCCATATCGACAGCGATCCGATGGTGATCGGTGCCAATTACCAGACCGAAGTGGCGATCTGTGCCGATGCCCGCCTCGCGCTGGAGGCATTGGCCCGTGCGCTGAAGGACCGGCAAGACCTGAACGGTCAAGGCGGCACAACCAAGGCCCGCGCCGCGTGGGAGGCCAAGGCGGCGGCGTTTACCCCCTTGGCTGCAAGTCGGGAAACGCCGATCCGTCCCGAGGCTGTCATGGCGTCCCTGATGGACATTCTGGACGACGATGCGATTGTGGTCGCTGATCCCGGCACCCCCTGCCCCTATTTCAGCGCGCATTACCGTTGGCGGCAACCCGGGCGGCATTTCATCACAAATCGCGCACATGGAGCACTGGGGTATTCTCTGGGGGCAGCCATGGGCGCACATGTCGGGCGGCCCTCGGTCAAGACCCTGGCCGTCATGGGCGATGGTTCGTTTGGTTTCACCTGCGGCGAATTTGAGACAATGGTTCGGCACAAGATGCCGATCACGTCGATCGTATTCTCGAACTCGGTTTTCGGATGGATCAAGGCGGGTCAGGATGCAGGGTTTGATCAACGCTATTACAATGTCGATTTCAACCGGACCGACCACGCCGCCGTCGCAGCCGCCTTTGGTGTAAAGTCATGGACAGTCAAGGACCCTGAGGACTTGCAAAAGGTGCTGAAACAGGCCGTCGAACATGATGGCCCCACATTGGTCGACATCCATTCGCAGCAGCTTCACGAGGCCGCTGCACCTGTGTCGGAATGGGTTGCATAAGAGGCAATCGACGGGGTCAGCTGGGCTAGAAATTCCTGCGCAATCGTGGACAGGGGGCGCCCCTTTGCGGTGATGATAGCAAGATCCAGCATGACGGATGGCCTGAACGGGCGGGTCTGATACCCGCTCTCACCGTCGAACGTCACGGTAAAGGGGTCGATCATCGCAACCCCCATGCCCTGTTTCACAAAACTCAGCAGGTTTTCGGACAGGTGCGTGTGAATCTTTGTACGCCACGTGCGCCCGGATGCCTGAAAGATGTCACGGGTTCGACGGTGGGTTTGGTGTTCCGGACCCATCACGATGAAGGGCTCGTTTTCCAGTATTTCCGGTGTCAGAACATCATAATCCGCCAAGGGGCTGTTTTCTGGAAAAGTCGCAAGCGTTTCGAATTGAAACATCTGATAATTCAGAGTGTCGTGCAGGATCGGCATCTCGACGATGCCGATTTCAAACAGGCCCGAAATCACCCATTCCTGAATCTTGGATGAATACTGCGACTGGAAACTGACGGACAGGTTGGGGCGGCTTTTGGCAAAGCGTGCGATCTCGCGCGGCATGAAACCAAATGACAGAAGATGCGGCGCCGCTACCTGCAATTGACCGGGATGTTTGTTCTGCAAATCCGTCACGGCCTGCGCCACGTGATCCAGCCCGCGCACGACCGTGTCGACTTCGCGGAACAGCAGTTCGGCTTCGGGGGTGGGCAGCAAACGGCCCTTGTTGCGCTCGAACAGAGGCAGTCGCGCTTCGCGTTCCAACTGAGCCAACAGATTGCTGATACCAGGCTGGGATATCCCAAGTACCGACGCTGCGCCGGTTACGGTTCCGGTTTCCATGATGGCGTGAAACGCTTGAAGCTGGCGAAAGCGCAGGGACATGGATAGCCACATCATTTTTTCTGATGAACTGTCGAAGATATAGTATTTGAAATGATATGCCCGTCAAGGCAGGCTTCCGCTCAACAACAGGGGGCGGAATGAACGATCTGGCACAAAACATCATCGGTTACGACCTTTGGCACCTGAAGCTTCCGGTCACGTCCCGCCGGGATCACGGTATAGGATCCGTCGAAGGTGCCTGCGAAGTCGTCATACTGCGACTGACATCCGAGGATGGCACACAGGGATTTGGCGAAGCGTCCCCCTGGTCGGTGTTCACCGGCACCCCGGAAGCGACATTCGCGGCATTGGATCGCTACTTGCGCCCCCTTGTTCTTGGCGCCAGCGTGGGCGACCGGTCCGCCATTATGGCGCGCGCGACCTGTGCCGTGGCGCATTGCACCGAGGCCAAGGCCGCGCTGGAAACCGCGCTGCTGGATCTGGCAGGCCGTATCAGCGGCATCCCTGTCTGGTCTTTGTTGGGTGGTCGCTGCCGCAGCGCCATTCCGCTCAGCTGTTCCATCGCCAACCCGGACTTTTCCCAGGACATAGACCTGTTGGCGCGGTTGCGAGAGGACGGCGTGCGGATTGTCAAACTCAAGACCGGGTTCAAGGATCACGCCTTTGACATCATGCGGTTGGAATATCTTGCGCAGAACTGTCCTGAATTCTCGGTCCGCGTGGATTATAATCAGGGGCTGAACATCGAGGACGCTCCGGCGCGGGTGCGGGACGTGGCCCAGTTCAATCCTGATTTCATCGAACAGCCGGTTCGCGCCCACCATTTCGGCATGATGGCAAAGCTGCGCCAAATGACCGATACTCCCCTTCTCGCCGATGAGAGCGTCTTTGGCCCCGAACATATGGAACGCGCCGCGCGGGAAAGCATTTGCGATGGTGTCTCGGTGAAAATAATGAAATCTGGCGGGCTGACCCGAGGGCAGACCGTTGCCCGCATCGCTGCTGCGCATGGTCTGACGGCATATGGCGGGGACATGTTCGAGGCCGGTCTGGCCCATCTTGCCGGCACCCATATGATTGCCGCAACACCCGAGATCACATTGGGCTGCGAATTCTATCAGGCGTCCTATTTCCTGAAAGAGGACATTCTGGAAGAACCCTTCCGGATCCAGAACGGGCAGGTCTGCGTGCCCGAAACCCCCGGGCTTGGCGGCAGGCCCGAGATGGCCAAGCTGAACCATTACGCAGTGGCCAGGGCGATTTCAAAATGAGTGACAGGAAAACCATAGCCATCATCGGCGCCGGTATCGTCGGCGTTTCGGCCGCGGTCTGGCTGCAACGGGATGGGCACGACGTGATCCTGTTCGACAAGGCCGGACCGGGCGAAGGCACGTCTCATGGCAATGGCGGTGTGCTGGCGTCCTGCTCCATCATACCTGTGACGGTTCCCGGATTGCTCAGCAAAGCGCCCAAAATGTTGCTGAGCTCGTCGCAGCCGCTGTTTTTGAAATGGGGGTATCTGCCGAAGCTGCTCCCATGGCTCCGGCAATATCTGAGCCACGCGAACGTGGCAGATGTTGAACGGATCGCGGCGGCGCTGACGCCGATCGTCGGCGACAGCCTGAATGATCACAAGGCTTTGGCAGCAGGCACGCGTGCTGAAAAGTGGATCGTGCCCAGCGACTATCTGTTTCTTTACGAGAACCGGGCTCATTTTGAACAAGATGCGTTGGGCTGGGGAATAAGGCGGAAGAACGGCTTTGATTGGGAAGAACTGGAGGGCAAGGCGTTTCACGACTATGACCCGGTGTTCAGCCCGGATATCGGTTTCGCTGCCAAGCTGTCAAACCACGGTCATATCACCGATCCCGGGCGTTACGTGAAAGACCTGGCCGCCCATGTCGAGGCCGGCGGAGGCCGGATCATCCGCGCCAATGTCGAGGACATCACCCGCGACAGCGGCCGCGTTACGGGTGTGCGCGCAGATGGTGAGACCATCGCTTGCGACACCGCCATTGTCACGGCTGGCGTCTGGTCCGGACCACTGGCAAAGCGACTGGGGGTTTCTGTTCCTCTTGAAAGTGAGCGCGGTTATCATCTTGAATTGGTGGCGCCTTCTGCCATGCCCCGCAGCCCGGTCATGGTGGCTTCGGGCAAGTTTGTTGCCACGCCCATGGATGGGCGCATACGCTTGGCGGGTATTGTGGAGTTCGGTGGGCTGGAAGCACCGCCCTCGCGCGCGCCGTTTGAATTGATGCGAAAGAATGCCCGGGCCGCGTTTCCGGGCATAACATGGAAGGAGGAAGTGGAATGGATGGGGCACAGGCCGGCCCCGGCTGACTCGATCCCGATCATAGGTGACGTGCCCGGAATCAAAGATGCCTATATGGGCTTTGGTCATCATCACATCGGCCTGACGGGTGGGCCAAAGACCGGACGGCTGCTGGCGCAGATGATCGCGGGCAGAACCCCGAACACCGACGTAAGCGTCTACGCGCCGTCGCGCTTTGCAACATAAAAACAGACCGATGAAAAACATCGGTATTTCAAAACTCGATAGGGAGAAAACGATGAAAAAACTGACAAACCTTCTGGCAGCAACCGCTTTGACTGCTGCCGCGGCAGCACCGGCCATGGCCGAAAAATGGGACATGCCGATGGCCTATTCGGCGTCGAACTTCCATTCGGCCACCGGTGCGGAATTCGCCAAATGTGTAACGACCGGAACCGGCGGTGAGATCGAAATCGTAACGCATCCATCCGGCTCGCTGTTCAAAGGTGCCGATATCAAACGCGCAATCCAGACCGGGCAAGCCCCGATCGGTGAACGCCTTCTGTCCGGCCACCAGAATGAGAACGCGTTGTTCGGTTTCGATTCGATCCCGTTCCTTGCGACCTCGTTCGACGACAGCGCCAAGCTTTGGGAAGCGGCAAAGCCCTCTATCGAAAAACTGCTGGCCGAACAGAACCTGACGCTGCTTTACGCTGTGCCGTGGCCTCCGCAAGGGTTGTATTTCAAGAATGAGGTGAACTCGGTCGCCGATATGAAGGGCATCAAGTTCCGTTCGTATAACAACGCGACTTCGCGACTGGCCGAACTGACGGGGATGTTGCCGGTAACGATCGAAGCGGCGGAAATCAGTCAGGCTTTTGCGACGGGTGTGGCGGATTCGATGGTGTCATCGGGATCGACCGGGTATGACCGCAAGGTCTGGGAAAGCCTGAACTATTTCTACGAAGTCGACGCCTGGTTGCCGCGCAACTACGTGATGGTGAATTCGGATGTCTGGTCGGGCGTGTCCGACGCCAACAAGAATGTCATCAAGGGCTGCGCAGAGCTGGCGGAATACGCGGGCAACTGGCGCGCCAAGGAATACACCGGTTTTACTCTGCAAGGTCTGCGTGATGGTGGAATGACCGTCGGTCCGGCATCCGAGCAGATGACGAATGAGCTGAAAGAGATCGGCGTGACCATGACCAATGAATGGCTGGAAGCCGCAGGTGACGAAGGCAAAGCCATCGTCGACGCGTTCAACGCCTCTCAGTAACCGTTCGGGGCGGGCGGCGTTGCATTGCGTCGCCTGTTTTCCATCCAATCATAACAAAGCGGGGACGCCATGGCGGTATTGCGGGGGCTTCGGTCCGTTCTGGATTTCATCTATCTGGCAGCAGGGGTATTGGCGGCGGTCAGCCTGATTGCCATTCTTTTGCTGATCGTCGTGCAGATGCTGGCCCGCTGGACCGGTGAGGTATTTCCCGGAGCGCCCGACTATGCCGGCTATGCAATGGCGGCGGCATCTTTTCTGGCCTTTGCCAATGCGTTGAACCGGGGCAGCCACATTCGGGTTTCGATCCTTCTGAACGCAGTGCCGGACAGCGTGCGGCGTGTCCTTGAAATCTGGTGTTTCACCATCGGCACAGCCGTCATGTGGTATTTCTGCTGGTATGCCTATCGCTTCGTCTATTGGAGCTGGAAGTTCAACGACATCAGCCAGGGTCAGGACAGAACCGCGCTGTGGATTCCGCAATCCGCGATGCTGATCGGTGCCGTGATCCTGGCCATCGCGCTGACGGATCACCTGATCCACGTCCTGTTCAAAGGTGACCATCGCATTGTCCGCGATCTGGCCGACCAGAGCCACGGAGAATAGACGCATGGAAAACCTGTCTGTCATCATCCTTTTCCTTTTTGTTCTGTTCACCCTGCTCGGGACCGGCGTCTGGGTCGGCCTGGCCCTGATGGGGGTTGCCTGGGTCGGGATGGAGCTGTTCACGACACGCCCGGTGGGCGACGTGATGATCACAACCATCTGGTCCGCTTCGTCTTCGTGGACCCTGACCGCCTTGCCCATGTTCATCTGGATGGGCGAAATCCTGTACCGCACGCGATTATCCGAAGACATGTTCAAGGGGCTGTCCCCCTGGATGGCCCCCCTGCCCGGCGGTTTGGTGCATACCAATATCGTGGGCTGTACCGTCTTTGCCGCCGTTTCAGGTTCGTCTGCTGCGACACTGACCACTGTCGGAAAAATGTCGATCCCCGAACTGCGCAAACGCAATTACCCCGAACGGATGATCATCGGCACGTTGACCGGCGCTGCCACACTGGGGCTGATGATCCCTCCGTCCCTGACCCTGATCGTCTACGGAGTGACGATCAATGAATCGATCACCAAGCTGTTCTTTGCCGGCATCTTGCCCGGCCTTGTTCTCGCCGCGATGTTCATGGGTTATGTCGCGATTTATTCCAAATTGGGCAAAGACTGGAACCCGAACGACGAAAGCAAGCTGAGCTTTTCTGAGAAAGTCAAAAACTCACGCTTTCTGCTGCCTGTGATCCTTCTGATCACCGTTGTCATCGGGTCAATGTATCTGGGCTATGCCACTGCGACCGAAGCTGCGGCTTTCGGGGTAATCGGCGGCCTGTTGCTGGCGGCAGGCCAGGGGTCGTTGAACTGGAAGACATTCACCGAAAGCCTGATGGGAGCCACGCGAACCAGCGCGATGATCGCCCTGATCCTTGCCGGCGCCGCGTTCCTGTCGCTGTCCATGGGCTTCACCGGCCTGCCGCGCGGGCTGGCCGATCTGATTGCAGGCTGGGAACTGACTCGTTTCGAACTGCTTATGGTCCTGCTGGTGTTCTACATCATTCTGGGCTGTTTTCTTGACGGGATTTCTTCCGTCGTGCTGACCATGGCCGTGGTGGAACCAATGATCCGCGACGCTGGCATTGATCTGATCTGGTTCGGCATCTTCATCGTGGTCGTTGTTGAAATGGCGCAGATCACACCCCCGATCGGGTTCAATCTGTTCGTGATGCAGGGCATGACCAACCATGAGATGAGCTATATTGCACGCGCTGCGATCCCGATGTTCCTGATCATGGTGCTGATGGTCTTCATCCTCATCTGGTTCCCCGACCTCGCCACCTGGCTGCCCGAGAATTTACGCCAGAGCCCGGGCGGGTAAAACGGCCTTGAACCTGCTTCATCTGGCGGCTCGTCACGGGCCCCGTGTTCTGATCGCCGGATTGGCGGCGGGTCTTCTTTTGCCGGGTTTGGCCGAGCCCATGCGAGACCTGCTGCCGCCCTTGGTCGTGTTGTTGCTGTTCGTCACCGTCCTGAGAATGGACCCCGAAACCATTCTTGGATCGTTGAGCGATCTGCACAAGGTCGCGTTCACCGTCATCGGGTTTCAATTCGTGATACCGCTGTTCATTCTGGCCATCGGATTTGCGGGTGGTTGGACCGGAACGCCGGTGCTGCTGTCCCTGCTCATCATGGCGGCTGCGCCCTCGATTTCCGGCAGTCCGAACATGTGATTGATGATGGGTTATCCGCCTGAACACGCGATGCGAATGATGGTGGTTGGGACCGCCCTGTTGCCATTGACAGCGTTTCCGGTGTTCCTGCTCATGCCTGAACTGGGCGACATTCACTCTGTTTTGCTGGCCGGGTTGCAACTGCTGTTGACGATACTCTGCACAACCGGCGCCGCCATTGTTTTCCGGCGCGTCTGGCTGCGTTCACCATCCCGCTCCACCTTGTTGAATCTGGAAGGGTTGGGCACGATCACCTTGGCCGTTTTTGTCATCAGCCTGATGCCTTCCGTCAGCACCACAGCGCTGAAAAGCCCCGCCGTCGCGTCCTTCTGGATCGCGCTCGCCTGTCTGGCAAATTTCGGAGCACAATTCCTTTCGTTCCGCATGACCAGAGGACGTCTGACGGCAGCTAGGGCAACCGCTGTCTCTTTGATCGCGGGAAACAGAAACATCGCAATTTTTTTCGTTGCTTTGCCCCCCGAAGTCACCGCACCCATCATGGCCTTCATCGGGGCGTATCAAATTCCGATGTACCTGACGCCAATGGTCATGCGTCATCTCTACATGAGGCAAGTCTTGCCCGAGTAGCTTTGGAAAGCCGCCTTAGGATATTTTTATCCCTTTTCTCCGATCCTTGCCGATGTTGGACCGGCACCTCGTCTTTGGTTCCATGCCATTAACACGCTCAGGGAAATTGGGCGAATGACTGTCACTATTGACAGTTAATCACGCCGCCCCTATTTACTTTCAGTTTTGGCAGTAAGAGATATATCATGCCGATTAGCAAACTGGTCGTCGCATCTGTAATGACTCTGGCTTCAACCCTCGGGGCATCTGCACAAACTCTCACTGCAACGGTGCAGGACGTGCGCAATGCAGAGGGTGATTTGATCATTGCCGTGTTCGATGACGCAAAATCTTTTAAGGCCATGGACGTGGCGAACGCGGCGGCTTTGGCTGTGGTTCCTGCTGTCAAAGGCCAGGCTTCGGTGACCTTTCACAATCTGCCGCTTGGCACCTATGCGATTGCCGGGATGCACGACGAGAACAGCAACAGCAACCTGGATACCGAAAAGGATGTCCCGACCGAAGGGTACGGCTTTGGCGGTATGGGGCAGAACGGTCTGCCGCCGGTATTCGCGGATGCCGCTGTCGCCGTCGGCACCGGCGCAACCGCCAACCTGAAGCTGAAATACTGGAAATAACATGACCGGGCGCCCCTCAAAATTCTGACGCACGTTATGAGCAGGTCGTGCAGGCTCTGATCAGATGTGTTGCGAGATCTGGCCTGGATGATGCATCGCTTTCACTGCGCTCATAGTCACGACGGTACTTGGCTGTCAGACGTTGTGGGGGATTCTTTTCATGTTCTGGACGATCCAGAATTTCTGTTCCGGTCACGCATTGCTTTTGACCGACGTGACCCGGGATGAGGACCCCATCCTTTTTTGGCTGATCCAACTTGCCTGGATCGCACATGGCCTGTCGATGATCGCCATCGACTTTCTCTCTCGGACGTTTTGAAAATTCCTTCGCAAGAGGTTCAAATGAAACCCATGCTGCACCTTTTGCCGGTCGAGGCTTACACGAGCCAGGATTGGTTCGACCGGGAAATGCGCGAAATCTTTTCCAAAACCTGGCTCTATGCCGGGTTTTGGAGGACGTCCGCGAACCCGCGCCAGTTCATCACCGTGCAGGCCGGAACCAACAACATATTCGTGATTATGGGGCGCTACCGTCGCCTGCGCGCCTTCCATAACATCTGCCGCAACCGCGGCACCCAATTGATCCGCGCGGTTGGCAAAACGCAAAAGCCATTGACCTGTCCTTATCACGATTGGACCTACGATCTTAAAGGCAATCTGATTTCGGTGCCGGATGAACACGAGGAATATGGCAAGGTCGACAAGTCCTGCCTTGGCCTGAAACCCGCCAAGGTCGATATCTGGAAATCGATGATTTTCGTCCATCAGACTCCGACGCGCCTTCCATCGCCGAATGGTTCGGCCCGGTCGAGCCCCTTGGCCCGGAATTGACGCGAGTTCACAACCCTGGGCGAGTGTCCAACAGCTCGGAATGGGAATTCACCAAACAGTCGATGAAGTCGCCCTCGTTCTGGGTCACGTTTGGAATAGGCGGAAAATACGAAGCCAATGACGCGATGGACGAAGATGACCCGATGGTGGCCGGCGTCTTTACCGTCGAAGATATCTACGCGTGCGAGCAACAGCGGAATTCCCTGCATTCTCCGTATTTTGAAGCAGGTTCAGCGGCAAACGGTGAAAGCCCCGTCATCGAGCACCAGAAAGTTGTTCTGCAATGGTTGGGGAAAGGGAAATGAACCCGCGTGACTTTTTCCCATTGCGCGTTTGCGGGACCAGAGTCGAGCTGGATGGCGTGGCAAACACCGTCATGTTCGAGGTCCCTGATCGCCTGACGGACATATTCGCCTGGAGGCCGGGCCAACACGTGTCCGTTCGTTTCAATATTGATGGCGAAGAGCACCGTCGAAGCTATTCGATCTCCAGTTCACCTTACTCTGGGGATCCTCTTCGCATCACCGTCAAGCGGGTCAAAGGTGGCCATGTCAGCAACTTCATCAACGACACTGTTCAGGAAGGACAAACCATTGACGTCATTCCGCCATTTGGCAGTTTCTGCCTGGACCCCGACGAAACGGCGCGGCGCACCCATTACTTTTTAGGCGCAGGCTCCGGCATTACTCCGATCTTTGCGATGCTGAACTCGGTTTTGACAGCCGAACCCCGTTCAGTCGCGCATCTGGTGTATGGCAACTCAAACGCCAAGAGCATCCTGTTGCAGCAAGAGCTGAACGTTCTTCAGCAAGCGCATCCCGAACGTTTTACAATCAACCATGTCTTTTCGAAACCCGGCTGGTGGTCCAGCGGCGGCCAGGTACAATCGACAAGGCCGCAATCGAAGTGTTGATGGCCGAGTATCCGCCTTACGCCCAGGACGCTCGGTACTATGTCTGTGGTCCGGGCGATATGAACCAGACCATCAAATAGGCATTGATGTCCATTGATGTGCCCGCGAACCGCATCCACATGGAAAGCTATGGTGCTGCGTCGGATCTGGACACGGGTATCGAAGGGGTGGACGCAACCGCTGAACTGACGCTGGAAGGTGTCCGGCACCTCATATCGATCTCCAAGGGACAGACCGTTCTTCACGCAGCGCAGTCAGCGGGGCTCAAGCCACCCTATTCCTGCCAATCCGGAGTTTGCGGCGCGTGCCGGGCCAAACTGACCGACGGCACAGTTCATATGCGGGCGCACATGGCGCTGGAAGACAAAGACATCGAAGCCGGAGAAATCCTGACCTGCCAGTCAATACCCACGGCGGAAAAACGGGCGATCAGCTTTGACCAGACCCGTCGCTGAAGAACCGATAACACGCCTGAGGCATGCCGGTTCACGCCGCCTCAGGTTCATTCACGGATCGGATCATGCGTCCGGCGCACAATCTCGGATCACGAAGTGCTTGGTCGTTTCTTCCACGACTTCCCAATAGCCGCGAAAGCCGTTGGGGATCAAAAAGCTGGCCCCGGTGCGAAAATCCTGACGGGTCCCGTCTTCGTGGATCACGGCGCAATGGCCTTTGACGATATAGCAATATTCGTCCTTGTCCGTGAACGCGTGCCATTTACCCGGCGTAGACGTCCAGGTCCCGGCTGACAGTTGTCCATCCGGACTGGTGAAGTGCATTCCAATCTTGTGATGCGGATCACCTTCGACAACGCGATCGGGAAGATCGGCCAAACGCCTTTCGCTGCGCGTTTCGGGCTCATCGAAAAGATTAAGTACCTGTGTCGTCATGAGGTCATACCCTCCTGCTGGTCATGTAGTGCGAGATGACGTGACCGGCCAATGGTCGGTCACGTGCTGGACTTGGATTTCCACCATCCTCTAATGAAACAGGTAGACACCCGCCAGAACCAGAGCAGCGATGAAGATCGTCTCGGCCACGATCAGGACGATGGCCTGCCCGCCTACATCCAGAATCCGCTTGAGCGACGTTTTCATGCCCACTGCGGCAATCGACACCAGCAGCGCCCACCGGCTGAGATCGGCCATGGCCAACGAGACCACATCCGGGATCAGACCTATTGAATTCAGGACGGCAAAGATCAGAAAGCCAACGACAAACATCGGCAAAATGGGCGGGCGCTTGCCGTCTTCCTCGCTGAACTCCGCGTGGCGTCGGACAAGAAACGAGATGACCAGCACCACCGGGGCCAGCATGGCGACACGGATCAGTTTGACCAAAGTCGCGACCTCACCGGTTTGGTCCGAAACCGAGAACCCGGCCCCAACAACCTGTGCGACATCATGGATCGTGCCGCCCAGGAAGACCCCTGAAACCTCGTCGTTGAACTCAAAAGCCTCGGTGAGGATCGGGTAGGCGATCATCGCGATAGTCGACAATACCGTAACCGACAAAACCGTGAAAACCAGGTTCCGCTCCGAATGCTCGTTTTTGGGCAGAATGGCCGACAAGGCCATCGCGGCCGATGCACCGCAGATCGCAACCGATCCCCCTGTCAGCACCCCAAAGCGCCAACCACGGCCCAGAAGACGCGCGCCAAGAAGCCCGAACAGGATCGTGAGGATCACACCGGCAATCACAACGGCAATCAGATCAGCGCCAAGACTCATCATCAATTCAACGGAAATACGAGCCCCAAGCAGCGCAACACCAAAACGAAGAACCGTTCGTGCGGTAAATTCGATTCCGGCCTTGCAGTCGCCCGCATCGTCTTCGGCCAGGAAATGGAACGCGATGCCCAGCAACAAGGCCATCAGCATGGCCGGGGCACCATAATGATCGGACAAGAACTTCGCTGCGACAGCGACAACCACGGAAACAAGGAAACCGTGCCCGTTCAAACGAACGAAAGACCGTGCCCGAAGCCACGGCGAGTTGGATGCACTCAACGCCTGCATCTTACTTCCTTTGCAATATTTAAGCTGCCTTTCGGGCAAAGCCTGCCCCCACCCGAACCGTATTCGGCCCGGGTGGAGGCATGATCAGATCACGCTTCCTGAGCTTTCATGTCGTCGGCCGAGATTCCGGCGACTGCGACGGGTTTTTTCATTGCGTCGCGGCGGAAAGGCTCGCCAAGCTCCTGGTTGATCAGGGCCTCGATCAGCGTGGTGATGCCGTTCTTCTGGTCCTCGATCGCCTGGTTCAGCGCCGCGGTCAGCTCGTCCTGGGTGCGGGCGACAACGCCTTTCAGGCCACAGGCCTGCGCGATACCGGCATAAGACACCTTGGTGTCCAGCTCGGTGCCCACGAAGTTGTCGTCGAACCACAGGGTCGAGTTGCGCTTTTCCGCGCCCCACTGGTAGTTGCGGAACACGATCTGGGTCACGGCGGGCCATTCCTCGCGGCCAATCGCGGTCAGTTCGTTCACCGCGATGCCAAAGGCGCCGTCACCGGCAAAGCCCACAACCGGAACATCCGGGCAGCCGATCTTGGCACCAACGACGGCCGGCAAGCCATAGCCGCAGGGGCCGAACAGGCCCGGCGCCAGGTATTTGCGGCCCTCTTCAAACGACGGATAGGCGTTGCCGATGGCGCAGTTGTTGCCGATGTCCGAGCTGATGATCGCCTCTTTCGGCAGCGCCGCCTGAATGGCGCGCCACGCCATGCGCGGGCTCATCCAGTCGGGCTTGGCCGCGCGGGCACGCTGGTTCCAGGTGGTGCCCGGATCGTCATCCTCGTGGGTCATCGAGGTCAGTTCCTGCGCCCACGCCGATTTCTTCTGCGCGATGCGCTCTTTGCGCTCCTTGCGGCCTTCGTCACCGGCGGTGTCGCTCAGCTGGGCCAGAATGCCCTTTGCCACCTTGGCGGCGTCGCCGATGATGCCGACGCTGACCGCTTTGGTCAGGCCGATACGGTCAGGGTTGATGTCGACCTGGATGATCTTCGCATCCGCGGGCCAGTAGTTGATGCCATAGCCCGGCAGGGTCGAGAACGGGTTCAGACGGGTGCCGAGGCACAGCACCACGTCGGCCTCGCTGATCAGCTCCATCCCGGCTTTCGAACCGTTATAGCCCAGCGGACCGGCAAACAGCGGGTGGCTGCCGGGGAAGGCGTCATTGTGCTGGTAGCCGACGCAGACCGGCGCATCCAGACGTTCGGCCAGAGCCTTCGAGGCCTCGATGCCACCTTCGGCCAGAACCACACCGGCGCCGTTCAGGATCACCGGGTTCCTGGCGTTCGACAGCAGCTCGGCCGCCTGCGCCACGGCGGTTTCGCCGCCCGAGGGGCGCTCGAAATCGACGATGGCGGGCAGGTCGATATCGATCACCTGGGTCCACATGTCACGCGGGATGTTCAGCTGCGCC
>NZ_JBXWSM010000035.1:0-42664 GCF_059613405.1 Ruegeria sp. BHSA118 | reverse complement strand
GATCAAGTTCGCGCGGTTGATGTTTCGGCCCGCATTCGGCCCGCGCGGCGGAAACAGGACTTTGTCCAGAAACTGGTTGGAAAGATAGAAATAGCCCACGCAACCCGACACGCCGATGGCGATCGTCAGCAGGCCTTGAAGTGCGGGTGTCATGGTGCGCCCATCCGTTTGGCAAGTGGGGCGGCCCTAGGACCGCCCCATGAGTTGGTCACTTGATTGCGTCCCAGGACGCCTGGATTTCACGTGCCACGGTGGCTGCGTCTTTTGCACCCGACGAATAATCCACCATCCCGGTCCAAAAGGTACCTGCCCCGACCGCACCCGGCATCAGGTCAGACCCGTCAAAGCGGAAGGTCGTTGCGTTGGTCAGAATTTCGCCTTGTCCGCGCTGTGAATCATTCGAATAGTTCCCGGGGTCTGCACCCAGATGGGGCGTCAGGAAACCATCCTGCGACATCATGATCTCATGGGCGAAAGGTGTCTTCAGAAACTCCATAAAAGTTTCGGCCGCGGGAGTTGGATTGGTGATTGTGAACAATGTCCCTGCCCCAAGCACCGGTGTCCCCAGATCTTTTTCGGCGTAAGCCGGGAAGTAAAAGAAATCAGCATCCACCCCCAATTCCGTGCCTTCCGGAAAATAGGCGGGGATAAACGAAGCCTGACGATGCATCATGCAGGCCGGCGGACTGTCGAAAAGACCTTTGGGGCTGTCACGGAAATCAATTGCCGCCGTGTCGTCTGCGTCGCCTACAACATAGTCGTCATTGCGGGTAAAGATGCCATATTCCTCAATCGCGGCTACGACGCGGGGATCATCGAATTTCATCTCGTTCGACACCCATTGGTCATAGACTTCAGGTGGTTGCGTGCGCAGCATAAGATCCTCGACCCAGTCCGTCGCGGGCCAACCCGTTGCGCCGCCAGAGGCCAGACCGACGCACAAAGGCGTCTCGCCGTCCTCGACCATCTGATCCATCAGAGCTTTGAACTCCTCCATGGTTTCGGGCACTTCATACCCAAAATCTTCGAAGTTTTCAGGCACATACCAAACCAGCGACTTGACGTTCACATTGAAGAAGAACCCGTAAAAATCGTCAGACCCTTGCGCGTTCTCAAACGTACCCAGATCGACCCAGGATTGACCGGCGGCGAAGTTTTCCCTGATCCAGTCCGCGGTGCCTTCGGCCAATGGCGTCAGATAGCCCTGTTTTGCAAGGTTTGCAGCCAGACCGGGCTGCGGGAACACAGTCAGATTCGGCGCCGAGCCTGCGGCCGCGTCAATCAGGATCTGCTGTTCCAGAGAATCCGAACCCACATAGCTGGAGCTCGCGCCTGTCGCTTCGTCAAAATAGGCCACGAGGTTTTCGAAGGACTTGCCCTCGCCAGCCAGCCAGGGGCCGAAAATGGTCAGGCTTTCGCCGGACAGATCATTTGCGTCGGCAAAGGCCTGAAACCCATCCCAGTCAAAACTGCCCTCGCCGATAGCGTGGATCATCTTACCCTCTGCCTGAACTGATCCGGCCATCAGGGCGAATGCCGCCGCACCTGCGTAAAGCCCGTGTTTCATTAAATCCTCCTCCCAAGCTTTCATGTATTCAAAGACTCACTTTCAAAGCGCTTTGGATACCGTGTGTTATCCGCTAAAATGGGCGCCCTGTCAATATTTTGCTTCCCAGTGCCAAAATTAATTATATTTTCTGCTTTCAACGCAAAACAAGTTGACGGAGACCGCATTTGCCCACAAAACAAAAAAGAGCCACTAAATTGAAGGCGCTTTGAATCGCAAAATGAACCTGAAGCAGCTCTCGGAAGTTCTGGGCCTTTCGCAAACTACGGTCAGCCGGGCGCTGAACGGGTACCCCGAAGTGAGCGAGGACACACGTGCACGCGTTCAGGCCGCGGCGCGCAAACACGGGTACCGGCCGAACAGTCGCGCCAAAGGACTTGCGACCGGACGATCGATGGTGATCGGCCATGTCATTCCCAGCTCGTCCCGACACGAAATGGTCAACCCGATCTTCGGGGATTTCGTCGCCGGTGCCGCAAAGAAATACGCTGAACATGGCTACGACATGATGTTCACCAACGCCGACGACACTTCGATTGAAGAGGCGTATCGGAGTCTCTTTCAGCGCGGCGCGGTGGACGGAGTCGTGCTGCAAGGCCCCAAAGTGAACGAACCACGGATCGAAGTTCTGACCCGCATGGGCGTCCCATTCATCGTGCACGGACGCTCGACCGGCGTCGACGCTCAGTATGACTGGATCGACGTGAACAACAAAAGTTCGTTCATGCGCGCCACGCGCTTTCTGATTGACCTTGGCCATCGCCGTATCGCTCTGATCAATGGTCTGGAAGATATGGATTTTGCCCAACGCCGCCGCGACGGGTATCTCGAGGCGCTTGGGCAGGCCGGGCTTGCGCCCGATGCCGATCTGATGCGCAGCGCTGAAATGACAGAGGTTTACGGCCATCACGAAACGCAAAACATGTTGCGCCTGGAGACCCCGCCGACCGCTATTTTGTGTTCATCAATGATCTCTGCCATCGGTGTACGGCGTGCGCTATCCGAAAACGGGCTTGAGATGGGTACGGATGTGTCAGTGATCGCCCATGACGACGACCTGTCCTATTTGAAGAACGGGCAGGATGTTCCGATTTTCACGGCAACGCGCTCATCCGTCCGTCAGGCGGGTGAAATGGCGGCTGACATGTTGATCCAGCGCATCAAATCCCCGAATGATCCCGTCAAAACGAGGCTGCTGGAGGCCGAGTTGGTCGTGGGCAGGTCAACCGGCCCTGCGCCCAACAGGGTGCAACCATGAAACATGCACGCGCTGATTTTCCCAAAGATTTTCTCTTTGGTGTTGCCACCTCTGCGTACCAGATTGAAGGCCACGCACAGGGCGGGGCGGGGCGGACTCATTGGGATACCTTTGCGGCGTCGCCGGGCAACGTGGTGCGCGGGGAAAACGGCGACGTCGCCTGTGATCACCTGAACCGGTTCGAGCAGGATTTCGACCTGGTGCGCGAAGCCGGGTTCGACTGTTATCGTTTTTCGACCAGCTGGGCACGTGTACTGCCGGAAGGGCGTGGTCAGGTCAATCAGGCAGGGCTGGATTATTATGACCGATTGGCGGACGCTCTGCTGGAACGCGGTATCCGCCCCTGTGTGACGCTTTATCATTGGGAACTGCCGTCAGCGCTTGCGGATCAGGGGGGATGGTGCAATCGCGATATCGCGGATTGGTTCGTGGATTATACGCAGGTCATCATGGGTCGGATCGGCGACCGGATGTTCAGTGCCGCGCCGATCAACGAACCCTGGTGTGTCAGTTGGCTGAGCCATTTTGAAGGCCACCATGCGCCCGGTCTGCGCGATATCCGCGCTGCGGCCCGGGCGATGCATCACGTTTTGCTGGCCCACGGGCGAGCCATTCAGGCCATGCGCAGTCTGGGCATGGGCAATCTGGGTGCCGTGTTCAACCTCGAATGGTCCGAGCCAGCGGATGACAGCGCGGAAGCCCGGCTTGCGGCAGATCGCTATGATGCGATCTACAACCGGTTCTTCCTGGGCGGGGTTTTCAACAAGGAATATCCCCAAACAGCCCTGGAGGGGTTGGAGCCGCACTTGCCCAAGGGCTGGCAGAACGACTTTGAAACCATCGGCACACAGGTCGATTGGTGCGGGTTGAACTACTACACCCGAAAATTGATTGCCCCGGCGGACACCGCGTGGCCCTGCCTGCAAGAGGTTCCCGGGCCATTACCCAAAACGCAGATGGGATGGGAAATCGAGCCCTCTGCCCTCACCCGCTTTCTTGTCAGAACAAGGAAAGACTATACGGGCGCGCTGCCAATCTATATCACCGAAAACGGTATGGCGAGTGAGGAGCGCGTGCAGGACGATGATCGTATCGATTATCTAGACAGGCACCTTGCGGCCGTGCTGGATTCTTTGGCACAAGGTGTTCCGGTGAATGGCTATTTTGTCTGGTCGCTGCTGGACAATTATGAATGGGCCTTCGGGTACGAAAAGAGGTTTGGACTGGTGGACGTGGATTTCGAAACACTTGCAAGAACGCCCAAAGCGTCTTTCATGGCGCTGAAATCCGCCCTGTCCGGGGGTCAGAGCGTCTCTCAGCCGTTAGCGCAACCATTCGGTGCCGTGCACGGGCATTGGAACCTGGTCGCGGATATTGGCGGTACGAACACACGTCTGGGTGTCGTCACGAACGGAGAATTGGCAGATCTTCGAAAACACCCGACAGGGACATTGGAAGACCTGCTGGAGGCGCTCCATAACCTCAGGGACGAGATCGGAACCAACCCACAGGCCGTCGTAGCAGCCGGAGCCGGACCTGTCAGGGACGGAACGATTCAGCTGACCAACGCGAACCTGGATCTTTCGGAAACAGAGTTGGCGAAAGCAACAGGAGCAGAGCGCACCTTTGTCATAAATGATTTCACCGCTGCGGCGTGGTCGGTGGCCGAGGTGACCCGGTCGGATGTTGCGGTCTTGCAGGGTCAGGCAACGCCGCCCGCAGGCACACGGTTGGTTGTAGGGCCCGGAACCGGGCTGGGCGTTGGTGCCTTGCTTTATTCCGAAGGCAGGTATCACACAGTTTCCGGCGAAGGCGGGCACGTGGGTCTGTATCCGCGCCATCGCGACGAAGTTGATATCTTTGAAGCGGCGCGCCGGATCGCACCGGGCTGTTTCTTTGGGGACAGCCTGGCGCTGGAAGCAGAAATGTTCCTGAGCGGAACCGGCCTGCCGATCCTGTATCAGGCGGTTGAATTGGCAGCCGGTCAGGCGCAGACTCAGGCGCGCTTTGCAAAGGACATTCTGAACGATGCCCGCAACGGCACCGATCTCATTGCCGAAAAAGCGGCGCAGATTTTTACCACCCATCTGGGTGCCTTGATGGGTGATCTGGCGGTCACCTTGATGCCGGAGGGAGGCGTTTTCCTCGTCGGCGGCGTTGCCGAGAAAAACCGCTGGCTATTCAGTGACAGTTTCAAGGATGCGTTCAACGGCGGCGGCCGCTTCAGCGACTTGCGCCGTTCCCTGAACCTTTACGTGTCTGAACAGGCAGAGTTCGGGATCATCGGCGCAAACAACTTTTGCAAGAACGCGCTGAGACAGCAACAAGACTAACCGAAATCTCTTACCTAAAAGGACCAAGATATGATCCTGTGCTGTGGTGAAGCGCTGATAGATATGATCTCGGAACCGACCGCGTCGGGCGCATTAGGTTTTGTGCCACATACTGGTGGTGCAGTTCTGAACACAGCCGTCGCGATGGGACGTCTGGATGTTCCAGTAGGGATGCTGACAGGTTTGTCATCGGACATGTTCGGACAGCAACTGATCGATGCGCTGAAAGCGAGCCATGTGGACACAACACATGTGATCATCTCGGACCGTCCCACCACGCTTGCCTTTGTGCAGCTTTCGGATGGGCACGCGACTTACAGCTTTGTTGATGAAAACACCGCGGGCCGGATGTTGCTGCCCGAAGACATGCCCGATCAGCTTCCTGCTGTCTCGGCCCTGTATCTCGGCGGAATCAGCCTTGCGTGTGAACCTTGCGCAGATGCATATGCCGCCCTTCTGGACCGCCACGGTTCCGACCGGGCGGTGATGCTGGACCCGAATATCCGCCCGGATTTCATCAAGGATCAAACCCGGTTTCGAACGCGTTTGAACCGCATGATCTCGCGTGCGGATATCGTCAAGGTTTCAGACGAGGACCTGGACTGGATCATTCCGGGTGCTGAATCCGAAGCCGCGAAAGCGTCCGTGCTGTTGCAGGCGGGTCCTTCCATTGTCATCGTCACGCGTGGCAGCGACGGGGCGCACGGTTACCTGGCGGATGGTTCCGAAGTCTCGGTTCCTGTGAAGCCCGTTGAAGTGGTCGATACGATCGGCGCAGGTGACACGTTCAACGCCGGTGTCCTGACCGAGCTCAGCCGCGCAGGGCATCTGACCAAGTCAGGTCTGCGCGGATTGACGGTTGAAAGCCTGCAAGCAGCCATGGAACTGGGCGCTGAAGTGGCGGCTGTGACCGTTTCCCGAGCTGGGGCGGAACCCCCCTGGGCGTACGAACTTTGATCTGCGGGATGGCATGATGAAACGATCCGAAATCAACCGTATCAAGACCCGGGCACAGGCGTTCATTCAGTCCTTCGGTACCGTGTTGCCACCCTTTGCGGATTGGTCGCCCGAGAAAATGCGCAGCCCACTGGCCGAAACGATCCGCAGCCGCGGGCTGGGATGGGACATTACCGATTACGCCCAGGGCCGTTTCGATGAACTTGGACTGTTTCTGTTCACTCTGCGCAATGGTGAGGCGAAGGATCTGAAATCCGGGCGCGGGATGCTCTATGCGGAAAAACTGTTGATCTCGAAAGAAAATCAGCTTTCTCCGATGCACCGGCATATCATCAAGGCAGAAGACATCATCAACCGGGGCGGCGGCGATCTCGTTCTGGAAATCCATGCGTCGGATCCAAACGGTGGCGTCGACCGCGACAACCCGGTGACCATCCCAAGCGATGCCTGCCCTGTAACCTTGCAACCCGGAGAGCACTTGCGGCTTAAGCCGGGGCAAAGCGTAACTCTGATGCCCGGCATCTGGCACGCTTTCTGGGCCGAGCACGGCGATTGCCTTATTGGCGAGGTATCGACCGTGAATGACGACCGTACGGACAATGTGTTTGAAAGGCCAATCCCACGGTTTTCAAAGGTCGAGGAAGATACCGAGCCGGATTTTCTTCTTGTATCAGACTATTGACACCGTTCGGTCCGGGCTGGCGCAGCAGGGTCGCTGGCTCAACCGTTGCAATTCCGTCCGCCATCCTTTCGCCTGCCGCTTGACAAGCCTGGCATAGCCGGACTAGCTGAGCAGGATGGTTCCGTAAGGGATGAAAATGGGAACACGGTGCGGCGCTGGAATGTGCCAAGTCCGTGACTGCCCCCGCAACTGTAAGCGGTGAGCGACGCCACTTCACCACTGACCCGTAAGGGTTGGGAAGGTCGGCCAAGCAACGACCCGCAAGTCAGGAGACCTGCCATCGCACTATGAACCAACCTGAGGCGGGGCGTCTCGGAAGGAGGCTTGATGGCGCGTTTGCGTAATATCCGGGTATGTGCCCTCTGTCTGCATCTGGCAAACGACGGAGACGGCAATGACCTGCTATTCTGATCACTACGTTCTGATCTGTTCAACATGTCAGGGGACGATGTCTGCCGAAGCCGCGCAAGACGCGCTGGATGCCCGGTTGCCTGATGGTTTTGAAACCCGAATGGTGGCCTGCATGGCAGGTTGTGAACGGGCCATGACCGTCGGATTTCAGGCCCCGGGCAAAGCGCAATACCTGTTTGGCGATATCACGACATCCCGCGACCTGTCTGCCCTGGTCGAATTCGCGATCCAGTTCGGCGACAGTGACGATGACTGGACCAGCGCCTCGGACCGCCCCCCTGCCCTTTTCGCAAAGACCTTATCGCGAATTCCCGCGTTGCCATCCGGGGGGTCATCATGAGTTTTCTGATTGCAGAGAATTTGGAATATTACGCGCTCAATGGCGACATCCTGTTGCAGGACGTGTCCTTTCGTCTGGAAGAAGGATCAATTCTGGCAATCGCCGGGCCGAACGGCGCCGGCAAGACCACTCTGCTGAAACTGCTGTGCGGGATTGAACGGATTGCGTTGGGCGATGTTTGGATAGAAGGACAAAGCCTTCGGACCCTGTCCGCTCGCCAACGCGCCCGCTCCATTGCTGTGGTCGGGCAGCAGGAAATGCCCGACGGGCGGATGCGCCTGCAAGACTACGTTGCTCTGGGGCAAATCCCGATTCAGGGCGAACGTTCGGTGGCTCAGCACAAAGCTGATCTTGAACGGGTGCTGACGACGACCGAACTGTCGCATTTTGCCAACAAAACGATGGGTCAACTGTCCGGCGGAGAACGTCAGCGCGCACATATCGCGCGCGCGCTGGCCCAGAACCCGTCCTTGCTGTTTCTGGACGAGCCAACCAACCATCTGGACCCCGATGCCAAGGGGCACATGCTGTCTCTGGTCGCTGATCTGGGGGTAACGGTCGTCATGATCGTCCATGATTTGGTCATGATCCCGGAATTCGCCACCCATGTGGCGTTGATGAAAGCCACGCGTCTGACGGGGTTCGGGCCTGTTGGCGAAGTTCTGACCCCAGACCGGGTACGTGAGACATTCGGCGTGGATTATCTGTGCTTTCAGCACGAAGGCCGCATGATCCCCGCACTGGACATCCGAAAACGGAAACTGTCATAATAACAGGAGCTTACATATGATGCAGAAACTCTGGCCGGTGGTTGTTTTCGCTGGCTTGACAGGTGGCGCGGCAGCGGAAGCCGTCACCGTGGACAATTGCGGCGAACCGCTGGTTTTTGACTCGGCACCGGAACGTCTGGTCGTGCATGATATGAACATGGCGGATATGGCCTTTGCGCTCGGCCTTCAGGACAAGATCGTGGGTCTTACCGGGATTACGGGCTGGTATAAAACCAGCCCTGACTTTGATGCTCAGCGCGGCGACATCCCAGAGCTTGCCCCCAAATACCCGACGATTGAAAACCTTGTGGCCGTCGAGCCCGATCTGTTTTTTGCCGGTTGGTACTATGGCATGAAACCCGGCGGAGATGTCACGCCCGACACGCTGGAACCCTTTGATATCAAAACCATGATCCTGACCGAAAGCTGCGTGCATCTGGACAAGGATCGCCCCGAGGCCAGTATGAACCTGTTGTTTGATGACGTTCTGCGCCTGGGCAGGGTCATGCAAGTCGAAGACAAGGCCGAGGCGCTGGTTGCCGGCTGGAAGGACAAGTTGTCCGCCATTCAAGCAAAAACAGCCGATCTGGAAAAGCCCCGCGTATTCCTGTTGGACGGACCGGCCGATGCTCCGTTTACCGCCGGCAAGTTCGCCATTCCCGATGCAATGATCGCAGCCGCGGGTGGTGAGAACGTGACGCATGATCTGGATACCAGCTGGGGCCGCACGTCATGGGAAGCTGTGGCAGCGGCTAACCCGGAGTTTCTGGTGTTGCTCGATTATCAGTCCGGCAACGGCGCAGAGGACACTTTCCAGTTCCTCAAGGATCACCCGGTGATGTCACAAACGGACGCGGTAAAGAACGAGCGGTGGATTGGCCTGCGTTACGAAGAACTGACGCCCGGTCCGGCAAATATCGAGGCGATCGAGAAGATGGCGAAGGCGATGCATCCGGAGACCAACTGATATGGTCCAATTGGGCCGTTTGATAGTGCTGGGGGCGGTTGTTCTGACCGCCCTTTTGCTGTTGTCGATCGTCTATGGGACCACCCCAATCCCCGTGCGCGAAGTTTTTACGGCCATCGGTCTCGGAACCGGTCTGATGGAAGGAGACATGTCGCCCTTGCACCGGATCGTCTTCGACCTTCGCCTGCCCCGCGCCCTGTTTGCCGCCGTGATTGGTGCGGGACTGGGCGTCGTTGGTGTCGTTCTGCAAACAACGACGCGAAACGATCTGGCCGATCCGTTTCTGTTCGGTCTGTCCTCGGGTGCTGCTGCCGGCGCCGTTCTGGTGATCACCGTCACAGGGGATGTCCTGGGAATCTGGACGTTGCCTTTGGCGGCGTTTTGCGGTGGTCTGATCGCCTCCGGCATAGTTCTGGCGCTGGTTCAGGGCTTGCGCACGAGCGCACCCGAAAAACTGATCCTGGCTGGCCTGGCGGTGTCCTTTCTGTTTTCCGCGATCACCAACTACCTGATTTTCTCTGGCGACAATCGCGCTGCTCATTCGGTGATATTCTGGATGCTTGGCGGTCTGGGACTGGCAAGATGGGAAACGTTCCCCCTTGTCCTGATCGGATTGGGCCTGATCCTGAGCTATTCACTTTACCGCAGCCGGTGGCTTGACGCGCTGCTGACCGGGGATTTCACAGCCTCGTCACTGGGTATTCCCGTTCAAGGTCTGCGCTTCAGCATGTTCTTCGTTGCCGCGTTGGCGACGGCCAGCTTCGTTTCCGTTGCTGGTGTCATCGGCTTTGTCGGGCTGATGGTGCCTCATATTGCACGCGGTATCGCCGGAACTCTGCACCGAAACCTGCTGATCGTCTCGGCGATCGTGGGTGCGATACTACTGACACTGTCCGATATCCTGTCACGCCTACTTCTGGCTCCGCAGGAATTGCCCGTCGGAATCGTCACAACGTCAATAGGATCACTTTTTGTCTTTTTGTATTTGTTCAAATCTGATCGCGGGAATTAGTTTCCGAAGGTTGGGCAACACTGTCATTTCTCAGCATTGATGAGGTCAAGCAGTTCAGCATGCAGTTCAGGGGTTGCGGCGGAAACGACCGCGCCATCTGAATCGAGGGTCAACGCATGCCCCTGCCAATCGGTCATCACTCCGCCAGCAGCCGTGACCAGAGGTGAGAGCGCCAGATAGTCATAAGGTTGCAGATCGTAATCCACCACAGCATCGACATGCCCCGAAGCAAGCAAGGCATGGGGATAACAATCATAGGCAAATCGGCGCGTCTGCCCTGCATTCATCAGCCGGCTGAACAGGTCAGGATGATCGCGATAAATCTTATCGCCTTCATTCACATACAAAACCGATTGATCCAGACGCGTGGTGCGCGACACCTTTATCGGTCGCCCGTTCAGGCTGGCGCCGTCACCAATCACACCCAAATAGGACTCATGCAAGGCCGGCATTCCGACCAGCCCCAACCGAGGGCGCCCATCCACAAGGTGCGCCAAAAGGAACCCGAACAAAGGATGGCCGGACAAAAACGAACGGGTTCCGTCAATCGGGTCAATCACCCACATATGACGCCCGTCGCCTGCTTCTTGCCCGTGCTCTTCGCCAAAAATGCCGTGCCCGGGAAAATGCTGGTTCAGGTAGGTGCGTACTTCTGCCTCAACTGCCTTGTCGGCCTGCGTCACCGGGCTTTCATCCTGTTTGAATTCAATGCCCAATGATCCCCGAAAAAACCGCATCGCGGACTCCGAGGCAATATCAGCAATCTTCATCGCGTGCTCAGTCAACGCATCTGGGGTTACCATTTCCGGTCCTTTCGGCTGAAGTCATCCAGTCTCCGACGGATGAAAGGTTGTTGGCCCTGAAAGCTGAATGAGAAGTCATGCAGTTCAGTATTCAGATGGGCATGAGGTGTGACAATACTGAAACTTTATCAATGGCTTATGGATCGAAATTCGTCAGATTCGACGAACATTCGGACACTCGGGGCGGATTTGCCCTGTTTGCATGCTTTCCCCATGTATTCCGATCGCTGTGCGTGTGTCGGTTGATCAGCTCTTGCACCCTCGGGTCAGGTTTTCACCCGGCTCATCTGAGGGTCGTAAAGCGGTTGCAGCGTCACTTCGCACGGAACCCTCTGAGTGGCGACATCCAATTCATATGTCCCTGACGTGACGTATTTCGCGTCGACACCCGTGGCGTTTCGGATGTAACCGTAGCCGATCGACTTTCCGACGGTGTAACCATAGCCGCCCGAGGTCAGCCATCCGACCCTTTCGCCATTCCGATAGATCGTTTCACGCCCCAGAAGAACGACGTCGGCGTCAACCGTGAAACATGCCAGCATCTTCTTTACACCGCCGGTTTTTTGCGCCTCAGATGCGGCGCGTCCTTTGAAATCAATATTTTTCCGGAGTTTCACGGCCCAGCCCAAGCCGCTTTCGAACGGCGTGTGATCCGGCCCGATATCCGAGCCCCAGGCGCGATAGCCTTTTTCAAGACGCAGCGATTCAATCGCCCTGTAGCCCGCATTGATCAAACCATGCGGGCGCCCTGCCTCCATCAAGGCGTCATACACGGTCTGTGCATATTCTACCGGCAGGTGCAGTTCCCAGCCCAGTTCACCCACATAAGTCACGCGCAGCGCCTTGACCGGGCACCCCGCAATGCCGATGGTGCGGATCGTGCCAAACCTGAACCCGCTGTTCGAGACGTCATCGCGCGTCACCGCCGCCAGAATCTCACGCGCTTTTGGTCCCATCAATGACAGAACCGCATTCGATGAGGTGATATCGAACAGCTGGCAATTCATGCCCTCGGGAATGCTGCGGTTGATCCAGTCGAAGTCATGAGTGGCATAGCCGGTGCCGGTGACGATATAGAATTCATCATGAGCCACGCGCCCAACGGTCAGATCACACTCGATCCCGCCCTTGTCGTTCAGCATTTGGGTATAGACAAGCGCGCCAACCGGCTTGTCCACATCATTGGCGCAGATCCAGTTCATCGCTGCCAAAGCATCGGGGCCCTTGAGAGCGAATTTGGCGAAAGATGTCTGATCGAACACCACAGCCGCTTCACGTGCCGCTTTATGTTCGCGCCCTACGGCATCGAACCAGTTCTGGCGGCCAAAGCTGTATTCATCCTTGGGCACCTCGCCCTTTGACACGTCCGCGTACCAGTTGGGGCGTTCCCAGCCCAGTTTCTCGCCAAAACACGCTCCCTGCTTTTTCAGCGTGTCATAAAGCGGCGATTTTCGGCAGGGGCGGCCCGAGTCATGTTCCTCATGCGGCCAACCCATTGTGTAGTGCTTGCCATATGCCTCGACAGTACGGGTGCGAACCCAGTCGGTGTCGAAATGCGGGCGGCCAAAGCGGCGGATATCGGCAGACCACAAATCGAAGGGCGGCTCACCCTTGTGCACCCATTCCGCCAGCGCCATGCCCGCGCCACCGCCAGCCGCGATGCCAAAGGCATTAAAGCCTGCGCCGACGAAGAAGTTCCTCAACTCGGGCGCTTCGCCGATGATGAAATTGCCATCGGGCGTGAAACTTTCTGGCCCGTTGGTCAGGGTTTTCACCCCTGCGTTTTCCAACGCGGGTACACGACCCAACGCAAGCTCCATAAGCTGTTCGAAATGATCGAAGTTGCTGTCGAGAAGGGTATAGTGGAAACCTTGCGGAATACCCTTGGTCGCCCAGGGGATCGGGTTCGGCTCGTAGCCGCCCATGACCAGCCCGCCTACTTCTTCCTTGTAATAGGTCAGCCGGTCGGGGTCGCGCAGGGTCGGCAGGTTACCGGGCACGTCGAAAGGTTCTGTCACCATGTACTGGTGCTCCATCGGAACCAGAGGAACGTTGACGCCAAAGCGGCTGGCAAAGGTACGGGACCATTGCCCGGCGCAGCAGATCACCTTTTCACACTCGATCCGACCTTGTTCGGTGATTACCGCGCGAATTTTGCCATCTTCGATCTCGATATCGGTGACTTTGGTATCTTCGAATATCTTCGCCCCGGCCATGCGGGCGCCCTTGGCCAATGCCTGCGTGATATCTGATGGATTGGCCTGACCGTCTGTCGGCAGGTAAGCCGCGCCGATCACGTCAGAGACATCCATCAAGGGCCAAAGCTCCTGCGCCTCGGATGGGGTCAGAAGCTGCATGTCCAGACCGAAGGAATGCGCCGTTGTGGCCTGGCGTTTCACCTCGGTCCAGCGTTCCTCGTTGCAGGCCAGACGCAAGCCGCCGTTCATCTTCCAGCCAGTGCCAAGCCCTGTTTCCTCTTCGATCTTGTTGTACAGATCGACGGAATAACCCAGCAATTGCGTGATATTGGCGTTCGAACGCAACTGACCCACCAGACCCGCGGCGTGGAAGGTGGTGCCCGAGGTCAGTTTCTTGCGCTCCAGCAGCACCGTATCCGTCCAGCCCAGCTTGGCCAGGTGATAGGCGGTCGAGCAGCCGATGATCCCGCCACCGATAATGACGGCTTTGGCTGTTTTCGGAAGGTCGGTCATGTCTGTCCTCAGGTATTTTTGAAATCGGTAAGGGCTGCGCGGAACCGCGCCAGGTTTTCAGCTGTGTAGGCTGCGTAATCAAAGTCGATATCCGAGGTAATCTCGGACACCATGCTCCACATGGTTTCCCGCAGCAGCGAGGCGCATTTCATCGCCGTATAGCGGTGGCGCAGGTCGTCGGTGACGGGGGTCTGGAAATAGGTTGCCAGCATCCAGTCTTCCTGTTCGGGGGAAAGCCCGTTATTCGAGGCCAGTCCGCCCAGATCAAACAACGGCGAGTTGAACCCGGCATAGTCGAAATCGATCAGCCACAAGCGGGTGCCATCATCCAGAAAATTGCCGCAGAGCAGGTCGTTATGTCCGAACACGATGTCATACGGCCCTGCCTCATGTTCCAGGTGCGTGCCTGCGTCGATCAGATCGGGGATCAGCTTTACATGGGCGCTGCCATTCTCGGTCAGCGTTGCGGCATAGTCCCGGATGACGTGGAACACCCAGAATACCAGCGATGGCCCACGCAGGTGTTTCGGCACTTCGACATGACAGGCTTTCACCAATTCCAGAACACGGGGCAGCATGTTCGGATGGCGAACATCTTCTTCCATCAAGGTGCGGCTTTCGATGAATTCCAGCACAGTCAGATCGCCCGAGGAATGCAGCACGGCAGGCGAAAGACCTGCCGCATTGGCTGCCTTGCTGGCGGCCAGCTCGTTGAACCGCATCACCTGATGCAGGGGGATGTCGTCGCCCACACGCACCACATAAGACCCGCTGCCATCCGTAACCTTGTAGTTCATATTGGTGATGCCACCGGTCAGCGGAGTGGCCTCGATCTCTCCCTTCCAGATCGGCAGAGCGCGGATGCGGGTCATCAGGTCGGGATGGCTCATATCAACTCTCCAGTCCAAAGCGGATGCGGGCCTGACGGGCACTGGCATTGATCAACCGATCGGCGATGATGGCGATGAAGGCAATCGACAGGCCGGCCACCAGACCGCGGCCGGTATCGGCCTTGGTCAGGGCGATATAGACCTCCTGCCCCAGATCGCGGGTGCCGACGAGGGCGGTGATCACCAGCATTGACAGCGCCAGCATGATCGTCTGATTGACGCCCAGCAGGATTTCAGGCAACGCCATTGGCAGACGGATATGGCGCAGCAGCTGCCTACGTGTGCAGCCCGAAACCAGACCCGCCTCGATCAGTTCTTCGCCGACCGAACGCACGCCATGGGCGGCATAACGGACCGCCGGGGCCAGCGCATAGAGAACGATGGCGATCAGGGCGGTGAAATCGCCAACCCGGAACAGCATGACGACGGGAATCAGATAGACAAAGCTGGGCAGGGTTTGCAGCGTGTCGATCAGAAGATTGATGACCGTTCCAGCGCGTTTGTTCAGCGCCGCCAGAACACCCAGAGGCACCCCGACCAGCGTCGCCAGAATGACAGATGCGCCGCACAGATACACTGTCACCATCGCCTTTGACCACAGGCCCGACACAAGTATCAGCGAGGCCATTCCGCCACACAGCAACGCCAGCCGCCAACTGCCTGCGTGCCAGCCCAGCAGGGTCAGCATCGCGATGGCCCACGGCCACGGAATACCCAGCAGAACCGTTTTGATCGGGATCATGAACCAGGTCAGGAAGAAGACCTTGATGGCCTCGAACGTGTCGAAATAATTGACGTTCAGGTATTTGACCGTGTTGTCCCAGAACGCGCCCGTCGTGATGGTCTGACCTTCGGGATATTCCAGCAGCAACGGCGAGAACTGGCCCAGCACCCACGTCAGCACCAGCAGGGTCAGCACCAGAACCGTGCGTCGATGACGCGCGATCCACGAGCCCGGCTGTTCATGATGCACCTGCCCCATGCGCTCGGCAAAAGCCTGGCTCAGACGGTCGACGGCGATGGCCAGTACCACGATGGCAATCCCGGCTTCGAACCCTGCCCCAATGTCCAGACGGCGCAGCGCAGCGAGAACGTCAAACCCCAGCCCTCCGGCCCCGATCATCGAGGCGATGATGACCATGTTCAGGGTCAGCATGATGACCTGATTGACACCCACCATCAGGCTGTGGCTGGCCGAGGGCACAAGCACGCGCCACATCAACTGCCGCCGGGTCGTGCCCGCCATGCGTCCGAAATCCAGAATCTCAGGATCCACACCTTTCAGCGCCAGCGTGGTGATCCGCACCATCGGCGGGGTCGCATAGATGATCGTGGCGACCAAGGCAGAGATTGGACCAAAGCCAAACATGAACAGGATCGGCACCAGATAGGCAAAGATCGGGATCGTCTGCATCAGGTCCAGAATGGGCGAGATGATCTTTTCAAAAAGCGGATGGCGATAGGCGAGAATGCCCAACAGCAACCCTCCGCCCGCGCCAATCGGCACCGCGATCAGGACCGAGGCCAGCGTCACCATCGCGCTGTCCCATTGTCCAAAAACGGCCAGATAGATGAAACAGGCCCCGACCAGGGCGGCCAATCCCCAATCGCGGCAATACTGCCCCAAAGCGATCACGGCAGTGATCACCACGATCCAGCTGACCGCGGGCAGGATGACCTGCGCGTCATTTCCCTGACCGCTGACAAAGCCGTCGGCCAGCAGGGCCAATACCAGATTGTAGGGCTGCTCGATCAACCACGCGATGGCGCGGGTGACATCGGTGAAGGACACCGGCCCGATGGCGGCATCCTCGATCAGCCATGTCATCGCCGAGGAAATGTAGGTTTTGAACGGGATCACCCAGGCCGAAGGGAACTTGGTCAACCAGCGCGCATCCAGCGCCTTGCTCAAATCACGACCGAAATAGCCAAGCACGATGGTGACCAGAACAAGCAGCAGAATGGCCATCTGGCTGCGGGTCAGGCGGATCATGCCGTGTCTCCGCCGCCGAACAGAACATGCGCAACGGCCTTGCGGTCAATCGCTCCGACGGGCTGGCCGTCTGCATCCACGACAGGGATCGGCGCATCTGACGCGATAATCCGTTCCGCCACGTCCGAGATGCGCGTGGATTGAGAGATCGGATCGCCCTCGCCCACAGCGCCGGGTGTCATGACACCGCCGACGGTCAGGACCTTGGAACGGGGAATATGTTTCGTGAATTCAGCCACATAACCGGTGGCCGGGTGCATCACCAGCTCTTCCGGCGTGGCGATCTGGATCACCTCGCCGTCCTTCATGATGGCGATGCGGTCGGCCAGGCGAACTGCCTCTTCGAAGTCATGGGTGATGAAAACGATGGTCTTGTGCAACCGCTCCTGCAACCGCAGGAATTCATCCTGCATCTCGCGCCGGATCAGCGGATCGAGGGCCGAGAACGGCTCATCAAGAAACCATAGATCAGGCTCGGTCACCAAGGAACGGGCAATGCCGACGCGCTGCTGCTGGCCACCGGACAGCTCACGCGGATAATAATCCTCACGCCCCTTCAAACCGACCAGTTCCACCACCTCGCGGGCCTTGGCGTCGGCTTCGGGTTTGGGTGTGGCCTGAATCGTCAGCGGGAACATTACGTTCTGCAAAACGGTCAGATGTGGCAGCAAAGCGAAATGCTGGAACACCATGCCCATCTTGTGACGCCTGATTTCGATCAGCTCGTTTTCGCTGGCGCGCAAAAGGTCAGCATCGTCGAACAGAACTTCACCGGCGGTTGGTTCGATCAACCGGGACAAGCACCGAACCAGAGTGGATTTGCCGGACCCCGACAGGCCCATGATGACAAAAATCTCGCCTTCCGAGATCTCGATATTTGCGTTGCGCACTGCGCCGATCACGCCTGCCTTGCGAATATCTTCAGCCGTCGGTTCAGGGGTTGTCCGCAGCAACCGATCTGCGTTGGGGCCATAGAGCTTCCAGACGTTTCGGCACGACAGTTTGGTCTTGGGGGGCATCAGGGGGGTCCGGTTCATTCGTGAAAATGGCCAGAGCGGTCCGAGAGAGCGACAGGCCCGCTCTGGCCAGTGGATTACTTCGAGATCCAGCCAGACCAGCGGTCTTTGTTGGTCTCCATCCACTCTGCAACAACGCTGTCGATTTCCACGCCGTCCAGATCGGCCTTGCCGACCATGGCGCTCATTTCATCATTGTTGATTTTGTAGGCTTCGATGATGTCATAAGCGCCCGGCCATTTTTCGTGCAGGCCAGACCAGGCGGCTTTCCAGATCGGGCCACGCGGCTTGCCGCAATCATAGGCCATGTTCGGGTTCACACCAACCGAAGGGTCGCTGTAACACTCTGGCGTAAATGGCGGAAACTCGACGAACTCGCCTTCGTATTTCGCCGGCGCCCAATGTGGGACATAGACCCACAGAACAATCGGATCCTGTCTTTGATAAGCGGATTCCAGTTCTGCAAACAGGGCCGCGTCGGTGCCCGCATGGACGACTTCGAAATCCAGTTCAAGCGCTTCGACACGCTCGTCATCAAAGCCGCCCCAGGTCACCGGGCCGCCGACATATCGCCCGTTCGGAGCAGTTTCCGCCGTCGCGAATTCCTCAGCGCAGTCTTTCAGCGCCTCCCAATTCGGCAATCCCGGGCACCGTTCCTTCATGTAGCTGGGATACCACCATTCTTCGATCGCCATCAGGCCGGTTTCGCCGACATTGACAACCTTGCCGGTGCCGGTTGCCTCGTCCAGCGCTTCGCGTCCGGTGGTTTCCCAGATTTCCATTGCCAGATGCAGGTCACCCGTCTTCAGACCGGCGAACTGAGCAATGTAATCCGCCTGAACATATTCAACGTTGTACCCGGCTTCCTCCAGGATCGAACCCATGATCTTGGTGTTGATCAACTGCCCCGACCAGTCGTGTAGCGTCAGTTTGATTGGGTCCGTGGACTCAACGGCCAAAGCAGTTGTTGCGGCTCCGGCGGCCAATAGGGCCAGCGCGGAAATTCCCATTTTACAATTCATAACACCTTCTCCCTGTCGTGATTTTTTTCGATGAATCGGTGGTATTGAGTATAGACGACCACATCGTGGGGTTTTGTGTCAATAAAAACCACGTAAAGCCACATAAATTCCTGACAGAGGCAAGTTTCAACGGCTAACCTTTTGTAGAACGTTGCTTTATGTGGGTATTGTGGTATGGCTTAACGTCCCTTATGACGATGCCATCAGAGCGCGAAACATGAACCTGCCGACCACAAACCAACGAGAAGAAGAAATCCTGCGCGCCCTTTTTCGCGCGGGCGGGTCGTGCCGGGTAAGCGTTCTGGCGAATGAACTTGGGGTCAGCCTGGAAACCATTCGGCGAAACGTCCGCAATCTGGAAGAACGCGGCATCGTGCGCAAGGTCCATGGCGGGGTTCATCTTCTCGAAGACATTCTGGAACCGTCGCTGCAAAGCCGCCTGGACAAGAAGGTTGACGCGAAAGAGAAACTGGCGAAAGCGGTTGCCGAGGTCATCAGTGACGGTGACTCCGTTTTCCTCGATATCGGCTCTACTACCGCTTATGTGGCGCAGGCGCTTTGCAACCACAGCGATCTCTTTGTCGTAACGAACTCGGTTTTTGTGGCGCAGGCATTGGCTTCAAGAAACAACAACCGGGTCTTCATGGCAGGTGGCGAGCTGCGGTCGCACGATGGGGGCGCATTTGGTGTTGAAGCTCAGGACCTGATCAAACGTTTGAACGTCCGTTTCGCCGTTCTTTCAGTCGGGGCGGTCAATGCGGATCCGGGCTTTATGCTGCACGATTTGCAAGAAGCAAACCTGGCCCGCGTCGCCATTCAAAACGCACAGGTCCGCATTGTCGTGGCCGATGGCGAAAAGCTGGGAAAGCGCGCGCCGGTTACATTGGAACCTGCCGACAAGATCAATCTGTTCTTTACCGATGTGAACCCGCCCGAGGATATCTACCAGATGCTTTCGGCGAATGAAATCGACCTTGTTGTCGCCGAATAAGCGCCTAACGCTTTTCGGCAATGACCCACACCGGGTGGTAGGTCAGAGGAACCCTGCCGTCTTCTCCGAACTTTTGCACGTAGTCAGCTTCGAACCGGGCCAAGGTGGACCGGGTCCATGCACCCTGAGCCCGGCCATTTACCCCTGTTCTGCGCAAATGCTTCAGCACATCTCTGGGTGTGTCAAAATAGGATGGCCGAACGCTTTGGCCAGCCGTCAGAATTTTGAACGGCTTGTCTATGGCGGCTGCAAGGGTGTCAGGCAGGCAAAGGCCCGGCGCACGGGCTGTCGATCCGATTTGCGCAAGCTCTTGATATTGCAATGGGCCAAACCCCGAAATGGCCAGCCACCCTCCGGGTTCAAGCGCTTCGGCAGCCTTTTGCAGCAAACCGGCCGGATCCTCCATCCATTGGATCATCGAGGCCGATGCGACCAAGTCCAGCTTTGCGGGCCATTCGATCAGGCGGACGTCTCCGCCCATGAAAGCCGCTTTTTCCGCATCTGCCGTCGCCCGAGCCTGCGGCGCGATATCGTTCAGGTAAAGATCGGGAAGGTCAAAGTTCTGCCGCAGCAACCGGGTCAGATGGCCTGTGCCGCATCCCAGCTCGAAGGCCACATCAAACCGGTTCGGCGCGCCAACCCGGCGCATCTCGGAAACCAGCTTGCGGGCAACCCAGGCCTGCTGGCTGGCTGTATCGTTGTAAGTCTGGAAGCTTCGGCTGAAGCTTCGCTGCACCTTGTCTGACAATTGCGCGGTCATGACATCCACTCCGCCCAGCTTTGCCCCGGTTGGAAAGGTATATGCGGAGCAGCGACGCCCTTGACCACATCCGGGGTTGCGGCCCAGGCCATCCTTTGAGCATTGGACGGAATGATCCGGTCCCGCTCTGATATCCAAATCCGATCAAAGCCGGGATCAGGCGCCGAACCACGTTCGATGACCGCGTGAAGTTCCTTTCTTGCCTGCTCGATGTCCAGTTCAGGTATGTCAGCAGACAGTCCGGCGCGTCGGCAGAACTTGATGAAACTTGCCGAAGATAGCTGATCCGCCGTGGCCCGGACAATATCGGGCGCGATGCCTCGGTCTGCGCAGGCAGGATGCAACGTACCGCTGACGGCAACCAGCCGGTCAGGGCGAAACCCTGTGCTGGCCAACCAATGGGCCGCGGATGCGACACCGAAAGAGAACGCAAGCATTTCGACGCGGTCATACCCGGCCAGATCGGGCAAGGGATCATCGAGCCGGGTATAGTCATCCAGCAGCAGAACAGATCCACCTTCGGTCAACCCGCGGAACGGGGCAGCACCCAGCGCCCACCCCGCGAAGACCAATGTCAACTTGCTGTTATCCGATTGCGCCAGCCACCGGTGTTTCATCGCTGCCCTCCGGCCAAAGCGACCATCGCGCTGGTGATCCGGCCGAGCTCATCAGGTGAAACAATGTAAGGCGGCATGCAATAGATGTTGCGCGCAAAGGGGCGCAGCCACACTCCGGTTTCAGGGGCCAGCCGATGAGCGACCGAAGGATCAACCGTTTCCTTCATTTCGATAACGCCAATGGCACCCAGAACCCTGACATCTGCAACGCCCGACAAACCGCGCGCTGGCTCCAGTTCGGTCCGCATCTGGTCTTCGATATCGGCCACCTGGCGTTGCCAGTTCCCCTCGGCCAGAAGTCTGAGGCTGGCCGAACCTGCGGCGCAGGCCAGAGGGTTGGCCATATAGGTCGGGCCGTGCATGAACACTCCGGCCTCACTGTTGCCAATGCCATACGCCACCTGCTTGCTGGTTACGGTAGCAGCAAACGAGATATGCCCCCCGGTCAATGCCTTGCCCAGACACATTATATCCGGGGTGATGCCTGCATGATCGGTGGCGAACAGCTTGCCGGTTCGGCCAAATCCGGTTGCGATCTCGTCGAAAATGATCAGCACGTCATGGGCATCGCACATGGCGCGCGCCGCGCGCAGCCATTGGGGATGATAGAAATACATGCCCCCGGCGCCTTGAACCACGGGTTCAAGGATCAGGGCCGCGAGTTGATCGCCCTTGCCGGCCAGCAGTCGTTCCAGCGCCTCCAATCCGTTCAGCGCCGGGTCTTCGGGCCAGTCATCCCCCAACCGAACCTGGGGACGCGGCAGGAAGTGCTGGATCGACAATGCCCCTCGGAACAGCCCGTGCATACCCGTCACCGGGTCACAGACGCTCATCGCTTTCCACGTGTCACCGTGATAGCCGCCCCGAATTGTGGCAAATTCGAATTTGCGGGTGCGGCCATGGGCCATTTGATACTGCACCGCCATCTTCATCGACACTTCGACCGAGACAGACCCGCTGTCGCAATAGAAAATGCGGTCCAGCCCCTCGGGCAACATGTCGACCATCCTGCGCCCCAGATCAATGGCCGGATGGTGCGTCAGCCCCCCGAACATCACATGAGGCATCTTTTCCAGCTGGGACTGCATGGCGGATGTGATTTCGGGATGCTTGTGGCCGTGGATGGCGCACCACCATGACGACATGGCGTCTATCATCTTTGCGCCGTCCTCCCGATAAAGATACACGCCCTCGGCCCGGTCGATGAGATGCATCGCACCGGGATCGGCCACGTTGGTATAGGGATGCCAAAGGTGGTGGGCGTCAAACTCCAGCGGGGTCACAGAAACCTCCGTATGGTCGCCACGTCTATGGGCGAGAAAGCTTCTGACAAGCTTTTCTGCGTCAGGTCGCCAAGATAAGGCAGACGTCCGAGGTGTCGAACCTTGCTCATTTCGACAATGGTTTGTTCCACGTCGGGCTCCGGATCTCCGACAAAGGCAACGCCGACCACTTCGCACCCAGCGCCTCGGAGCGCCATCAGGGACAACGTGGTATGGTTGATCGTTCCCAACGCCGTGCGCGCGACCAGAACGACCGGGGCCTGCCATTGGGCAATCAGATCCAGATAGTAGGACTTGCGGTTCAGAGGCACCATCAGCCCCCCTGCCCCTTCCACAACCAGCGGCCCGTCAACCTGCGGCAGCGCCAGCCGGGACAGATCGATCTCTATGCCCATATCTTCGGCAGAAAGATGGGGTGAGGCAGGCATGTTCAGGCGATACGCCTCGGGCAACACGTCCACGCCGGACAAGGTGCAGACCGTTTCCGTGTCCGTTGCATCCTCGAGCCCCGATTGAACCGGCTTCCAGTAAGTGGCGTTCAGGGCCGCCGTCAGGCCAGCCGAAAAAACTGTTTTTCCGACGCCGGTGTCGGTTCCGACAATGACCAGAGCGCTCATGCGGCCTCCGATTGGTGGCTGGAGATGGTTGCGAACAAGGTCGAAATGTCCTCGGGGCTGACATTCCCGGTGATAGAGACGCGCAGACGGGATGTGCCTTTTGGAACGGTAGGCGGGCGAATACCGCGAATGTCAAACCCCTGATGTTGCAAAGCCTGTGCCATCGCCATCGTGCGGGCCTCATCCCCAAGAACGACGGGAATGATCTGGCTGTTCAAGGCCGCGTCAGGCACCCCTGTTTCACGGGCGGCATCATGTGCATGACGCAGACGTTTGCGTGCAGCAGTGACCAAATCGTCATTCCCGGCCAGTTCACGCAGGACAGCCCGTACCAGAGCAGCATTCAGAGGGGACGGCGCCGTTGCAAAGATAAAGGGTCGTGCGCGGTTGATAAGGGTATCGATCATCGCCCGCGGGCCACAGATCAGCCCTCCCGAAACTCCAAGCCCCTTGCCGCAGGTGTGCAGGGTCAGAAGGTCAGCGCCCAGATCATGCGCCAGACCTTTTCCATTTGCCCCGAAAACGCCGGTTGCGTGCGCCTCATCCACGATCAGAACTGCCTGGGCTTCACGCGCCAGACATGACAAATCTTCCAGCGGAGCCAGATCGCCTTCCATGGAATAGACGCTTTCAACAGCAATCCATACCTGACCCGGCCCACCAGCGGATTGCCATTCGGTCAGAACGCTTCGCGCATCCGCGACGTCGTTGTGACGAAAAGCGCGCAGATCCGCTCGGCTGGCGCGCATCCCCTCGTGGGCGCTGGCGTGAACCAGTTCGTCATACAAAACCAGATCCCCGGCAGCAGGCAGGGTGGAAAAGATTGCCTGATTGGCCTGAAACCCTCCACCCATGAACAATGCGGCCTCGGCCCCAAAGAACGCAGCTGCTTCGTGTTCCAGCGCCTCATGCTCTGGGTGATTTCCCCGCAGCAGCCGCGAGCCGCCCGAGCCGACGGGCACGCCGCGCGCCAGCGCCGCCTGTGCGGCCTCTTGCAACAGGCTTGACCCGGCCAAGCCCAAATAGTCGTTGGACGCAAAATCCAGCCCGCGCGCCGGGATCAAAACCCGGCGGCGGTGCCGGGCTTCCAGCGCATCGAGCATGGACTCTAGTCGTTCGACTGCTTTCATTCGGCGGCTTCCGTGCGCTTATGGTCTTCAGCCGTTTCGGCCTGAAGGCCAAGTTTTGCAAACAGGATCGAGTCGGTGTCTTCTTCGGGGTTTTCCGCTGTCAAAAGAGTTTCACCGACAAAGATGGAATTTGCGCCGGCGAAGAAGCACATCGCCTGCATCTCGTCACTCATGTCGCTGCGCCCGGCGGACAATCGAACATAGGCTTTGGGCATCAGGATGCGAGCGGTTGCGATGATCCGCACAAAGTCGATTGGATCAACCGGTTCCGCATCAGCCAGCGGGGTATCAGCCTGTGGCATCAGCATGTTGATCGGCACCGAATCCGGCGGCGGGGTCATGTTGGCCAAAGTCAGCAACATGTCGATACGGTCGCCAGTGTGTTCGCCCATCCCCAGAATACCACCCGAGCAGACCTTGATTCCGGCTTCCTGCACCCGGTTCATCGTGTCGATCCGGTCCGCGAAAGTACGGGTGGTGATCACTTCGGAATAATAACGTTCGGACGTATCGATATTGTGGTTGTAATAGTCCAGCCCGGCATCGCGCAGCTGCACCACCTGGGTGTCATCCAGCATGCCCAGCGTCATGCAGGTTTCCATGCCCATCGCCTTGACGCCTTCCACCATGGCAACCAGAGCAGGCATATCGCGCGGCTTGGGCTCGCGCCAGGCTGCCCCCATGCAGAACCGGGTCGCACCACCGTCGCGGGCCTTTTTGGCCTCGGCCAGCACACGCTGAACCTCGATCAGTTTCGATGCAGGCAGGGTGGATCCGTTGCGGGCCGATTGCGAGCAATAGGCGCAATCTTCGGCGCACCCACCGGTTTTGATCGACAGCAGCTTAGAGGTCTGGATCTTGTTCGGATCAAAGTGCTCGCGGTGCACGGTCTGTGCCCGGAACAATAGGTCCATCAACGGGAGGTCATGAACAGCTTGCGCAGACTTTCGGGTCCAGCCGGAATGAGGGATGATCATTTTATCTATAAAACTTCCTGCAGCTTGCGTTGCCGTGGATTTATTATCGATAAAATCTGAAGACGCAACCGTGTTGGCGCAAACGATCCAAAATCAAGCGGAAATGCCGCGCTTTTCAGAAATCAAGACCCAGATCAACGGTTCGGGCGGAATGCGTCAGCGCTCCGGACGAGATGTAATCGACCCCGGTCGCCGCAATCGATGCGACCCGGTCCAACGTCACATTACCGCTGGCTTCGGTCTTCATCCGCCCGTCCACCATGGCAACCGCTTCGCGCAGCATTTCGTCATCCATGTTGTCCAGCAATACGACGGATGCGCCGCTAATCCTGAGGACTTCGGCCAACTGGTCCAGTCGATCGACTTCGATCTCTACGGCCATCATGTGGCTGGCTTGCGCTTTGGCGGCCTCGAGAACCTGACGTACACCCCCGGCGGCGGCAATGTGGTTGTCCTTGATCAGGATCGCGTCAGACAAAGAGTAGCGATGATTGAAACCGCCGCCATGCAGCACGGCCTGTTTTTCGACGATGCGCAGTCCGGGCGTGGTTTTGCGGGTACAGGTCATGCGGGCATTCGTGCCCTTTGTCTGCTGAACAAAGCTGGCAGTTTTTGTGGCAATACCGGTCAGGCGACCGGCAAAATTCAGCGCGACCCGCTCACCCGACAGGATCGAGGCCGCGGAACCTTTGATGGTCATCAACGTGTCGCCGCGCCGACAGGGCTGGCCATCCTTGACTAGCACCTCAACGTCAAGCGTCGGGTCGACCAACCGGAACGCAATCGTCGCCACCTGCATGCCCGAAACGACGGCGTCCTCACGTGCATTCAGCCGGGCCGTATAAGTCGCGTTCGGCGGGATCACGGCGCGGGTGGTGACGTCACCGTATGCTCCCAGATCCTCCATCAGCGCCGTACGGATGACGGGTTCGAGGATCAGATCGGGCAGGGTCGCAAAACTCATGGTATTTCCTTGCAGGCTTCGGCGCGAATGTGCAGCGCGTCGCTAAGATACATCCGGGATCGTTTGCCGGGGCCGTCGGCAGTTTCCGGAAAGTCGGATCGCTCATGCGCGCCGCGGCTTTCTTCGCGCTGCAATGCCGCCGCGGCGATCAGGGTTGCTGTGGCACACATGTTTCTGAAGGACGGGCATGTGCCATGCTGCTCTTCGAGCGTGGCAATCCTGCGCAATGCCCGGCATAACCCGGCGCGGTCACGTACCACGCCAACATCGCGCGACATGGTCGTGCGCAACAGACTGACCGCATCGGACGTATCAGGGATGTCAGCTTGATCAAATCGAAGGGTCACAGGTTCCGACCCGGAAGTGTCCGGCATCGAACGCGCAATGTCCTCGGCACAGATGCGTGCAAACACCAATGCTTCGAGCAAACCGTTCGAGGCCAGCCGGTTGGCGCCGTGAAGGCCGGTCGAAGACGCCTCGCCGCATACCCACAACCGGTCCAACGTCGCGCGGCCATCGGTACCTGTGGCAATCCCGCCCATGTGGTAATGCGCTGCCGGCGCGACCGGGATCGCATCCCGTACCGGATCGATTCCGTTGCGCGCGCAATATGCGGCAACCGCCGGGAAAAGTTCGTTGATTTGCGCGCCCAAAGCCTTGCGGGTATCCAGCATCGGGCGGTTGCCAGCCTGTACCTCGGCAAAAATCGCGCGGGCCACAACGTCGCGCGGGGCAAGCTCGGCATCAGGATGAACGGCCTGCATGAAACGCTCGCCGTGCTTGTTTATCAGTATTGCCCCTTCTCCGCGCAGGGCCTCGGTCGCCAGCGGGGCTGGGTCTTCACCCACGTCCATGGCGGTGGGGTGGAACTGCACGAATTCGGCGTCGGCAATCATTGCCCCGGCCCGTGCGGCCATTCCGATGACCTGCCCCCGGATGCGGGCCGGATTGGTCGTCAGGGCAAAAAGCCCGCCAGAACCGCCGCCCGCCAACAATACGGCAGATCCACGAAGCGTCACAGGCGCGGATCCGCCTTCCGAGGCGTCCTGTAAAACCACGCCCACCACGCGCCCATCCGTCACTTCCAGCGCAACGGCAAGGACCCCTTCCAACACCTGCACCGAAGCAGTTTCGTGCACTCGTTCGATCAGGGCGGCCATGATTTCACTGCCGGCCTGATCCCCCTTTACCCGCACGACACGGGCGAAACTGTGCGCGGCCTCACGGGACAGGACGTACCCGCCACCCTCGGTGCGATCAAATGGTGTGCCCAAAGTGGTCAGGTCCAGAATATAGTCCCGCGCCTCTCGCGTCACCAAATCCGCAACGTCAGGATCGACGGTGCCTGCCCCGGCATTGACGGTATCAACGGCGTGGCTTTCCGGACTGTCGGCCAGGTCCATCGCCGCCGCCACGCCACCCTGCGCCCATGCCGAACTTGCACCTTCGCCCAAGGGATCAGGAGAGATGATCACCACAGGTCGCGGTGCCAGTTTCAGCGCAGCATAAAGCGCGCCAATCCCGGCCCCGACAATAATGACGCGATCCGTGGTGATGTCGGTCATTGCCGATCAGATGCCGAGCTTGCGGGACAGATCAATCATCGCCTGAACAGATTTACGGGCCTTGTCTGCCACGTCTTCGGCGACCTCGACCTGGCCGTCCATCGTGTGCAGCGCATAGAGGATCTTTTCAAGCGTGATCTTCTTCATGTACGGGCACATATTGCACGGCCCTACGAAATCGACCTCGGGCAGTTCATCCGCGATGTTCGACGCCATCGAACATTCGGTGATCAGCATCGCCTTTTCAGGTTTCTCATCATGCACATATTTGATGATCCCGCTGGTTGAACCGGAATAATCCGCCTCGGCCACCACATCCGGCGGGCATTCCGGGTGCGCAATCAGGCGCGTTCCGGGGTTCCATTCGCGGAAGTCGCGCAGGTCCTGTGCGGTGTATTGTTCATGCACAATGCAGGAACCGGGCCAATACACCACGTTCTTGTGGCTTTGATTGGCAACATTCTGCGCCAGATACTGATCCGGCGTCATGATGACCGTATCGCTCTCCATCGCATTCACGATTTGCAAGGCGTTCGACGAGGTGCAGCAGATATCCGAGGCCGCTTTGACCTCGGCCGTGGTGTTCACGTAAGACACAACCGGCGCGCCGGGGTATTTGGCCCGCATTTCGTCGATTCCTTCGGCAGTAATCGATTCTGCCAAAGAACAGCCCGCTTCCATGTCGGGCATCAGAACAGTTTTCCCGGGGCTCAGAATTTTCGATGTCTCGGCCATGAAATGAACCCCGGCCTGAACGATCACATCCTCTTCCACCTCACTGGCCTTGATCGCCAGTTGCAGGCTGTCACCCACGAAATCGGACACACCATGATAGATTTCCGGTGTCATGTAATTGTGCCCAAGGATCACGGCGTTACGCTCTTTCTTGAGCGCGTTGATCGCCCGCACATATGGCGCATAAATTGCCCAATCCGGCGGGCTGATCACACGATCCATACGGGCAAACGTGTCTTTCATCTCATTGGCCAACGTGGCCGATGGGGCGAGGTCATAGACGTCCGAAAGAACAGTGCGGACTTGTGCAATATCGAGCAACGGGCGAGCCACCTTTGTCAGTTGTCGTTAGCCTGGCGGGCTGCTTAACGGCTTAGCCCTAGCGGAAACATCCCCGGTTCGAAACCGGAAAATGAGACGTTAGCGCTAAGCCATGCAGACAAATTCAAAGATGAATGGCAAATCAGCCCAGAATCCCCGGCAGGCGCAGCCCGTGTTCACGCGCGCAGGCCCTGGCATCCTCATAACCCGCATCTGCGTGACGCCAGACGCCAGAAGCCGGATCGTTCCACAGAACCCGTTCGAGACGTTTGGCCGCTGCATCGGTTCCGTCGGCGCAAATCACGACACCCGCATGTTGGCTGAAACCCATGCCAACGCCGCCTCCGTGGTGCAGCGAGACCCATGTCGCGCCCGAGGCGGTATTGACCAGCGCGTTCAGCAGCGGCCAATCCGACACGGCGTCCGAGCCATCCTTCATCGCCTCGGTTTCACGGTTCGGCGACGCGACCGAGCCGCTGTCGAGGTGGTCACGACCGATGACGACTGGTGCCTTCAACTCTCCGGTTCTGACCATCTCGTTGAATGCCAGCCCAGCCTTGTGGCGATCGCCCAGTCCGATCCAGCAAATCCGCGCAGGAAGGCCCTGAAAGGCGATGCGCTCCTGCGCCATGTCGAGCCAGTTGTGCAGATGAGTGTTTTCGGGGAACAGTTCCTTCATCTTTGCGTCGGTTTTGTAGATATCCTCGGGATCACCCGACAGCGCGCACCAGCGGAACGGGCCGATGCCGCGGCAGAACAACGGGCGGATATAGGCGGGCACGAAACCGGGAAAGGCAAAGGCGTTTTCCAAGCCTTCGTCCTGCGCCATCTGCCGGATGTTGTTGCCATAGTCCAGGGTTGGCACACCCGCGTTCCAGAAATCGACCATGGCGGCTACGTGTTGCTTCATCGACGCTCGGGCTGCCTTTTCCACGGCCTTGGGGTCGCTTTCCCTCTTGTCTTTCCACTGCGCCATGCTCCAGCCCAATGGCAAATAGCCGTTGACCGGATCATGGGCGCTGGTCTGGTCGGTCACGATATCGGGGCGCATGCCGCCCGCCTGCATGCGACGGTAGATTTCGGGAAAAATCTCGGCGGCATTGCCCAGCAAACCGACCGATTTCGCCTCGCCCGCCCTGGTCCAGCGGTCGATCATTTCCAGCGCTTCGTCCAGCGTCTCGGCCTTTTCGTCGAGGTACTTGGTACGCAACCGAAAGTCGATGCTGTCCGGGTTGCATTCCACGGCCAGACAACAAGCCCCTGCAAAGACAGCGGCCAGAGGCTGCGCGCCGCCCATTCCACCCAGTCCCCCGGTCAGGATCCACTTACCTGTCAGGTCACCGCCATAGTGCTGACGCCCGGCCTCGGCAAAGGTTTCATACGTGCCCTGCACGATGCCCTGTGTGCCAATATAGATCCACGAGCCAGCGGTCATCTGGCCATACATCATCAGACCTTTCTTATCGAGCTCGTTGAAGTGGTCCCAATTTGCCCAATGCGGCACGAGGTTCGAGTTCGCGATCAGCACCCGAGGCGCATCGGCATGCGTCCGAACGATGGCGACCGGCTTGCCGGACTGCACCACCAGCGTTTCATCCTCTTCCAGATCCTTCAGGCTGGCAACGATGGTGTCAAAATCCTTCCACGTCCGCGCCGCGCGGCCAATTCCGCCATAGACAACCAGCTCATGCGGGTTCTCGGCCACATCCGGGTGCAGATTGTTCATCAGCATCCGCATCGGGGCTTCGGTCATCCAACTTTTGGCGTTCAGTTCAGGCCCTGTCGGGGGATAGATGTCACGGGTGTTTTTACGAGGATCGGTCATCGGGCAAGCTCCAATGCAGTGTCGTGGATAGCGTCAAGAATGTCTTTGAGCCACCGGCGCAGGCGGTCGGCTTTGTCGGTGTCAAATGCCCAGGGCGGCGCTTCAGTTTTTAAGTAGGCCGACTGAGCCAACTCCATCTGGATCGCGTGAACCCCTTCCGAGGGGCGCCCATAATGGCGCGTTGTCCATCCGCCCTTGAACCGCCCATTCAGAACAGCCGTATAGGGCGAGGACGCCGCGAATTCATGCGTTATGGCTTCGATCTCCGGTGCGCAGGTCGCCCCATTGTTCGTACCGATGCTCATATCGGGCAAAGTACCTTCGAACAGAAAAGGAATATGACTGCGGATCGAGTGGCAATCATACAGCACCGCAACCCCATGCGCCGCCTTCACGCGTTCCAGCTCGGCCTTCAGGGCGGCATGATACGGTGCATGAAAAGCTTCCCGTCGTTCGAGGATATCCTTTTCGGAAGGCGGGATGTCCCAGATGCCCTGGCCGTCAAAATCCGTCAGCGGCACAAGAGAGGTCGTGTTCTGGCCGGGATAAAGCGACACGCCCGATGGGTCCCGGTTGGCGTCGATCACATATCGGTGGAAGGTCGCCCGAACCGTGGTCACACCGGGCAGAAGTCCTTCATACAAGGTATGAATATGCCAATCCGTATCCGCCAAAGTCTTGCCCCGCGCATTCAACTTGGCTTCGATCGTGGCCGGAACATGGGTACCGGTATGTGGCAGACCCAGCACGATGGGGCTGTCACCGCGCGAAATCTCGACCGGGCCGCTCATGCGCCAAGTTCCGGCATGGCGATGCCTGTGCCACGGGCAATCTCACCACTGGCAATCAGGGCTGAGGCTGCTTCGATCTCGGGCGCCATATAGCGATCGTCACCCAAGGCCGGCACCACCGCACGCAGCCGTGCCATCACGGCCTGCAACGTTTCGCTCGTAGGCAGTGGCGCGCGGAACTCGACCCCCTGTGTGGCACACAGCAGCTCGACCCCCAGAATGCGTTCAAGATTGGCAACCATCTGCCCCAATCGCCGCGCACCATGGGCCGCCATCGAAACGTGATCTTCCTGATTGGCCGATGTGGGCGTCGAGTCCGTCACGCATGGATTGGCCAGATGCTTGTTTTCGCTCATCAGTGCGGCGGTCGTCACCTCAGCGATCATATAGCCCGAATTCAGACCCGGATTAGGCGTCAGAAAAGGCGGCAGATCAAAGCTGAGCGCTGGATCGACGATCAACGCAATGCGGCGTTGTGCAATTGCCCCGATCTCGGCCACGGCAAGCGCAATCATGTCTGCGGCAAACCCAACGGGTTCGGCATGAAAATTCCCGCCCGAAACGATCAGACCGGTTTCCGAAAGAACCAGAGGATTGTCCGTCGCCGCGTTGGCCTCGATTTCCAGCGTTGTTGCGGCCTGCCTCAGCACATCCATCGCGGCCCCCACCACCTGAGGCTGGCAGCGGATACAATACGGGTCCTGAACCCGGGTATCGCCATCCCGATGGCTTTCACGAATGACCGATCCGGCCAGCAGCGCTCGCATGGTCACGCCGGCCTCAATCTGCCCGCGATGCCCGCGAAGCGTGTGGATTTCCGGTTGCAACGGGGCGGTCGAACCCATGATCGCATCCGTCGTCAGCGCCGAAGTAACCAGCGCGCTTTGCGCCGCCTGCCACGCGCCAAACAGGCCGGACAGTGCAAAGGCCGTCGAAAACTGGGTGCCATTGATCAGCGCCAGCCCTTCTTTGGGCCCCAGTTCGATCGGTTGCAGACCCGCTTTGGACAGCGCTGCGGCACCGGGCATCACATCGCCACCGAATTTGGCCTCACCAGCGCCCATCATGACGGCAGCCATGTGTGACAAGGGCGCAAGATCACCCGAAGCCCCGACCGAACCCTGCGCCGGGATTATCGGGGTCACACCTTTGGACAACATCCCTTCCAGCAGGGTGATCACCTCTGGCCGAACCCCCGAGGCCCCGCGCCCCAGGCTCAGCAATTTCAGAACCATCATCAATCTGGCAAGGGCGCGCGGGATCGCAGGGCCCACGCCGCAGCAATGGCTAAGGATCAGGTTGCGCTGCAAGGTTGCTGTGTCCTCGGCCGCGATTTTGACGCTCGCCAATTTCCCGAACCCCGTGTTCACGCCGTATACGGCGACCTCTCCCGCCGCCGCATCGGCGATGCGCTTGTGCGCTTCTTCGACGGCCGGGTGGCAAGCGGGGTCCAAACGAACAGCGCGCTCTTCGCGAAAGACCTGTTCCAGTTGCGACAGGGTAACGGTGCCCGGGGTAAGGGTGAGGGTCGTCAAAATATTCCTCCGAATATGCGGGTATGAAGAGGGTTGAAGCCGATGCGATAGGCCAACTCCGCAGGATGTTCGACATTCCAAACCGCCAGATCAGCGCGCCGCCCAGCTGAGATCTGACCGCAGTCAGCCAACCCGAGAGCACGGGCCGCGTGAACCGTCACGCCTTGCAGGGCCTCCTCTGGCGTCATGCGAAACAGGGTGCATCCCATGTTCATCGCCAGCAACAGCGAGGTCATCGGCGCCGAACCGGGGTTGCAATCCGTGGCAAGCGCCATGGGCACAGCATGCCGGCGCAACAGGTCAATCGGTGGCGCCTGTGTTTCGCGCAAAGTGTAGAACGCCCCCGGCAGAATAACGCCAACGGTACCGGCCTGCGCCATGCCCCGAACACCTGCTTCATCAAGATATTCTATATGATCTGCCGATAGCGCGCCGTATCCGGCAGCCAGTTTTGCGCCGCCCAAATTCGACAATTGTTCGGCGTGGATCTTGATCGGCAGGCCAAGCTCTGTCGCGACATCAAAAAGCGGGATCAACTCTTCCGGTTGAAAGGCGATGCCTTCACAGAAGGCATCGACCGCGTCGACCAATCCCTCGGCATGAGCGGCGCGAAGCGTGGGAATGCACACCTGGTGAATGTAGTCCGACGCCCTGCCCTCATAGTCCTGAGGCACCGCATGAGCCCCCAAAAAACTGGTTAGAACACGGACGGGGCGATGATCGGGCAACGACCGAGCCGCGCGCAACATGTTCAATTCAGTATCGTCATCCAATCCGTAACCGGATTTTACTTCGATGACCGATACCCCTTCGGCCAGCATCGCGTCCACACGCGGCAATGCTTTTGCGACCAACTCTTCCACTCCGGCTGCGCGCGTGGCTTTTACCGTCGAGATGATCCCACCCCCGGCGCGCGCAACCTCTTCATAGCTCGCGCCGTTCAGGCGCATTTCGAACTCTTCGGCGCGATGGCCACCGTGAACCACATGAGTGTGGCAATCGATCAGGGCGGGCGTAACCAGGCGCCCACCCATTCGATCCCGTGGCTGGTCGGCGAAACGTGATGGAAGATCAACAACAGGGCCGACCCATGCGATGCGCCCGTCCTGCAGCGCGATCGCGGCATCCGAAACCAAACCGTATGGCGCGCCGCCTTCGGTCATCGTTGCGGCGTCAAGATCCGTCAAAACCCGCGTTTGCGTCTGCATGTGACTCCCAACCCCCGTGCATTTCCTTCTTTTCTAGTACATTTCTATCATTTATATGTCTATGCATAAAATGAGGTGAAAAATGGCTATCTTCGCTAATCGAGCATTTCTGAGCACCGGTTGGGCTACGAACCTGCGGATAGAAATCAGGCAAGGGCTGATAGTGTCGCTGCAACAGGACGCGGCGGCGCAAGAGGGCGATACATGCATCGACACTTTGCTGCCTGCGCTGGCCAACTTGCACAGCCACGCGTTCCAGCGCGCGATGGCAGGGATGACCGAATATCGAAAGGCCGGTCGCGACAGCTTCTGGACGTGGCGGGAACTGATGTATCGTTTCACCGCGCATCTGACGCCCGATCAGGTGCAGGCGATTGCCGCTCTGGTCTATATGGAGATGCAGGAAGCCGGCTATGCCTCGGTTGGTGAATTCCATTATCTGCATCACCAGCCAGACGGCACACCTTATGGCAATCTTGCTGAGTTGTCCCAGCGGATCATGGCCGCTTCGGCCGAGACGGGGATCGGGCTGACGCATCTGCCCGTACTTTATTCCTATGCGGGGGTCGGCGAGCAACCGCTGGAAGCGGGCCAGCAACGATTTGGTAATGATGTGGACCGCTATCTGGCGTTGGTCGAACAGGCGCAGGCGGCACTGGGCGATCTGCCGGATGACTGTCAGATAGGCATTGCCCCGCATTCCTTGCGCGCGACGTCACCGAAAGATCTTGCCCGGGTTCTGGACGCTAAAACGACGGGACCTGTTCACATTCACATTGCGGAACAACCCATGGAAGTTGAACAGGTTCACGAGGGTCTGGGCGCCCGCCCGGTGGAATGGCTGCTGAACAATGCATCGGTAAACCAGCGCTGGTGCCTCATCCACGCCACTCATATGACGGAAAAGGAAACCCGCGATATGGCCGCAACGGGCTCGGTCGCTGGGCTTTGCCCTATCACAGAGGCCAATTTGGGGGATGGCCCCTTCAATGGCGCCGTCTTTCTTGAAGCCGGTGGTCGTTTCGGGGTCGGGTCGGATTCAAACGTGTTGATTTCGATGACAGAGGAACTGCGTACGCTGGAGTATTCTCAACGCCTGCGAGATCTGTCGCGCAATGTCCTGGTCGAAGGGGACGGTTCGGTTGGACAGACACTGTATTGCAATGCGGCTTTGGGTGGTGCGCAAGCCCTGGGGCGCGCGGCGGGTCAGATCGCAGAAGGGAAGCTGGCGGATCTTGTTGCCATTGACAGTCAGGATCCCGCGCTTTGTGCCCTGCGTCCTGAACAGTTGCTTGACGGGTTGGTCTTTGCCGCGAAGGATCACGTAGTGACCGATCTGTGGTCGGCTGGTCGCCATCAGGTACGCCAGGGCCGTCATATTGCTCGGGATCGGATCGTATCTGACTATCGGCGGGCCATGGCCGATCTCCTGCCGAGGCTGTGAGCTTGCTGCCGCCTTTACGGGCTGACAGAAATGGCCTCATAATAGCAATATGTTTATACGTAATTGGATGAACACCTCGTGACCGATCAAAAACATCTCGGCTTTCAAGACATTCGGGACGAAGTCGTGAATCGCATTCAGACCCGTGTCTGGCCGCAGGGCAGCCTGTTGCCCACCGAGATGGAACTGGCAGCCGAATTCGGCGTTGCACGGGCGACGGTCAATCGGGCCCTGCGGGAACTTGCCGAACAGGGAATTGTCACCCGCAAACGCAAGGGTGGCACGCGTGTTGTGACCACACCGGTAAAGCAGGCGAAATTGCCGATCACTGTCGTTCGGCAGACCATCGAAGAAATGAACGCCGAATACCGCTATGCTCTGGTCAGCCGAACACTGATCGATTGCCCCGCGTGGTTGCAGGCAAAGTTGAGCATCCCGGAAGGTGCGCAGGTCGTCCATCTGCAATGTATGCACCACGCCGACAACCGTCCATTCCAGTTCGAGGAACGCTGGATCAACGCCAGCACCGTGCCTCAGGTTCTCGACGAAGATTTCCTGACCACCGGGCCGAATGAATGGCTGCTGTCCGAGGTGCCGTTTTCAAACGCTGAAATTGCCTTCTCTGCCGTCCCCGCAACAGGGCATTTGCAGGAGTTTCTGGCGGTACCGCCCGGCACACCGTTGTTTCAGTTGGAACGCACGACATGGTTTCGCAGCGATCCTGTTACTTTCGTGCGCATGACTTTCCACCAGGGATACCAGATGCGCACCACGTATTGAGGCCAGAGCACCGAACAGGTTTTGACATATGAGAAAAACCTTATCGCTTCGATCCCACCTTTCTGCCTGTTGTGGCAGTCACCTTTGCCCGCTCAGCTTCCGAAGCGGTCGAGTTTTGGTTCTCGTTGTCGGGCCTATAGGTCGGTATTACGCCAACCGGGGGATTTTCCAGAATGTAGGCGCCAATTCTCGCCAGCATTGGAAATCTGGGGCAATTGGGACGGGTGGCGACGCCAAGATCCCCCAGTTGTCTGGGCCCGTTGAACGGGATGAAACACAAAGGCCAGTTATTCCGCTTGAACTGCTCGGCAGCCAAGGCCGAGACAATTGTACAATCGTCGGAATGGCAAATATGGCGGCAGAACGTCTCAAACCTCAGCGCGGTCAGGTCGAAACGCTTGCTGATCCGGGTTGCTCCATCTTGTTTGGGGGGGCATCGGTGTCATCGGTCAGGACGTGATCTCGAACCAGGTCGAGACCGATGTAATGTTTTCAATAGTGAATGTCATTCGCTCGGATGATGGCGACGTGATTGTCGGTAGCGATCTGACCAATGCGCTGAACGGCGCGGACGGCGATGAACTGCTGATCGGTGAAGGCGGTGATTTCGCATCCGGATTGTTCAGGCGGAACACCAGATCAGTGAATTGCAACTGGCCCTGATCAGCCAACAAAAACTTCGGTACGAAGGGATTGCCCAATAGCTGGCTGCCGTTGAAATGCAGCTTGATCTGGTCCGTCCTCAATCTACTGGGGCCGCGGATCGCCGCAAAACGATCGAGATTCTGGCCCCGACCAGCGGCCGGGTCGTCAATCTGGCGGCTTCGACCATTGGCGGGGTGATCAGACCCGGAGAGCACATCATGGAAATCGTGCCTGCCGGTCAGGAGTTGATCGTAAACACAGGCGAACGTGCGGTGATTGCGTATCAGGCACAGCCTGTCAGCAAGCGTCTGGCCAGAACTTTCATCAAGTAAAGGGTTTTACAAGACTTACATCTTTAAACTGTTGTGTATCGAGTGTTTTGGTGAGTGAGCGATGGCCTGCGCCCCTGTTCCGGGCGCGGGCCATCACTTTTGTGGATCAGACCCCGTAACGGGCAAGAAACATGTCAACGGCCTGAGCAGCGACCTGATCTATTTCTTCCTGGGTAAACGTGTTTTGAATGCCAAAAGCCGCCCGGGTCCAGATCCGCACTTTGCACAGTTCGGAAAACTGCTCGGCAGCGATATGTACATCATCAATGGCCAATTCGCCCTTGGCCACGGCTTTTTCCAGATACTCGGCCATCTGTCGCTGGCCGTTTTGCGGCCCTGCCTCATAGAACGCACGGCCAAGTTCAGGAAACCGGTCGCGTTCGGCAACGCAGATCCTGAAAACCTGCTGCGCGAAATCTGACACAAGGAAGGCCGTCAATTGCGTCGCCGTGATCTGAAGCACTTCGCGGGCAGGCTTGGTTTCGTCGATCATCGAGATGACCCGCTCGGCCATCAGGCAGCATTCTGTCTGGGCCACTTCCATGAACAAAAGGCGCTTGTCCGGGAAATAGCTGTAAAGCGTTGCCTTTGACACGCCAGCCGCGCGGGCAATGTCATCCACACTTGCCCCTTCAAACCCATCCGCCATGAAAACCTCTCGAGCCCCGCGCAGAACCTGGTCGAATTTACGGCCGGTGCGCAGGATGGTGGCGGTCTGGGTCATGTCTTCTCCTCGATCGATAGCCGCGCCAGTTTATAAACCGTTCGGTTTAGATACAACGATTCTCGAATATTTCAGCGAAGCGGAGGTTGCATTTGCTTTGATGTCGGGTACTTGCAGCGCGTTCAAACCGTGCTAGGACTGGGCCCATGGTCGAAATCTTTCTGCGCACCCTTCCGTTTTTCGCGATTATCGGCCTGGGCTTTTGGGCGGGGCGCACGCGGTTCTTCACGGCTGAAGCCACGGCATATCTGACCAAGTTCGTCTTTTTCTTTGCGCTGTCGGCGATGCTGTTTCGCTTTGCGGCCACCCTTCCCTTTGCCGAGATTTTCAATGCCCGGCTCATCCTTGGATATCTGCTGGGAACCATGACCGTATACGTTCTTGCGTCGGCCATCGCCTGGCTGCGCAAGCTCGACATTCCGACCGCTGCGGTCGAAGCTCAGTGCGCGGCCATCGGCAATGTCGGGTTCCTCGGGCTGCCCATGCTTTCCCTATTGTTTTCCGAGGCTGCGATCGGGCCCGTGATGCTGGTCCTGACCGTCGATCTGGTCGTGTTCTCTTCCCTGATCGTGATCCTGATCAATGGCGGCCGTGACGGTAGATTGACCCCGACCACCTTCAAGCTGATCGGAATGGGATTGGTCCGCAATCCCATGATCGTATCCATCTCGGCCGGTCTCATCTGGTCCTCGCTGCAATTGCCTGTTCCTGAACCTCTTGGCGATTTTCTGACCATTCTCGGTGGTGCAGCGACTCCGGGTGCATTGTTCGCTATTGGCGCATCATTGGCGGACAAGTCGGCTGAACGTGTCCAGATCGCGGCCTGGTTGAGTTTCTGCAAACTAGTGATCCATCCGGCCTGCGTTGCGGTCGCACTTTTATGGCTGATACCAATTGATACTTTTCCCGCAACTGTTGCGATCTCTGCCGCTGCTTTGCCTGTTGCGGGCAATGTTTACATGCTGGCCGCGCATTACGGCATTGCCCCGCATCGCGCATCGGCGGCAATCCTTCTATCCACAATTGTCAGTATTCTCACCGTGCCGATGGTGATCGCCTGGGCGGGCACATTCTGACCTTCACCTTTTCGAAAAATACTCTCAACGAAGGCGCACAGACTTTACGTCGGGACCGCGGATCGTTAGCCATGTTGCGACTCGAAAACAAGGACGGTGCCTGATGGAAACCCTTTCGGAAAATGCCTGTTTCGGCGGTGTGCAGGGCGTGTACCGCCACGCCTCCTCGTCGTGCAAGTGTGACATGACTTTTGGCCTGTTTCTTCCAGCCGAGGCCAAGGACGGCCCGGTCCCGGTTCTTTGGTATTTGTCGGGATTGACCTGTACACATGAGAACGCAATGACCAAAGCCGGAGCTCAGGCGTGGGCCGCGGAACAGGGAATTGCCGTGGTGTTTCCGGATACGTCGCCGCGTGGTGAAGGCGTCGCAGATCACGAGGATTACGATCTGGGTCAGGGCGCGGGATTCTATGTGAACGCGACACAGGAACCCTGGGCGCCGCATTTCCGGATGTGGGACTATGTTGCCGAAGAGCTGCCCGCCCTGCTGTTCGAAAACTTCGCCATCGACAGCGAACGCCAGGCCATTACAGGCCATTCCATGGGGGGGCACGGCGCCCTGACACTTGCCATGAACCTGCCCGGACGCTTCCGTTCGGTATCAGCCTTTGCGCCGATCTCGAACCCGACCGGAGCGGATTGGGGGCGCAAACAGCTGAACGCCTATCTCGGTGGCGACGAAACGCTTTGGGCAAAACACGATGCGTCTTTGTTGATGAAGAAAACCGGCTTTGACGGTCCGATCCTGATTGACACCGGTGCAAACGATCAGTTCATGGATCTTCTGCGCCCCGAAGCGTTGGCGCAAGCCATCGCCGAACGCCGCCAGCAAGCGACGTATCGCTTCCAGCCGGGTTACGATCATTCGTACTTCTTTGTGTCCACGTTTATGGAAGATCACGTAATTTTCCATGCCGAGGCCCTGTACGGAGACTGAGGGATGAGCAGTTACGATTATGATCTGATCATCATAGGGTCAGGGCCTTCTGGGCGTTCTGCGGCGATTCAGGCAGGCAAACTGAAACGGCGTGTGTTGGTCATCGACCGCAAAGACCGTTTTGGTGGGGTCTCTGTCCACACCGGTACAATTCCGTCCAAGACCCTGCGCGAAACGGTTCTGAACTTGTCGGGCTGGCGCGAGCGCAGCTTTTACGGGCGTTCCTATCGGGTAAAGGATCAGATCCGGGCAGAAGACTTGAAAGCCCGCCTGCATATGACCCTCGACCATGAAGTCGACGTGTTGGAGCATCAGTTCAACAGGAACCACGTCGAAACCCTGGACGGTCTGGCCAGGTTTGTCGGGCCGCACGAAGTAGAGGTCGCAACCGATGCCGGTGAGACAACGCGTGTGACGGCCGCGAAGTTCCTGATTGCGACAGGTACGAAAACCTATCGTCCGGATTATGTCCCGTTCAACGGCAAAACGGTGGTGGATGGTGACGAATTTCTGGAAATGGCAGAGATTCCGCGCTCGCTGGTCGTTATCGGCGCCGGGGTCATTGGCGTGGAATATGCCACGATGTTTTCAGCTCTGGACGTGCGTGTGACGCTGATTGAACCCCGCGACACGTTTCTGGATTTCATCGACAGCCGGTTGATCCACGACTTTACCCATCAGATCCGCGAAAACGGTGTCGACCTCCGTTTGGGCTCGGCTGTCGAGAAGATTGAAGACGCCGGTGAACATGTGGAAGTGACCCTTGAAAACGGTCGCCACGTTCGCGCTGAAATGCTTCTGTTTGCGGCCGGACGCATGGGAGCGACGTCCAAACTCAATCTGGATGCCGTCGGGTTGGAAACAGACCACCGCAACCGGATCAAGGTAGACCGCAAGACATATCAAACGGTGGTACCGCATATCTATGCCACGGGCGATGTGATCGGACATCCGTCGCTGGCATCGACCTCTTTGCAGCAGGGGCGCGTGGCTGCCTGTCACGCGCTTGAAACGCCCACGCTGCCGGAAAGCCCGTGGTACCCCTATGGCATCTATTCAGTGCCCGAAATATCAACCTGCGGAATGTCGGAAGAAGAATTGCAGGAGCGCAACATCCCCTACGAGGTCGGTGTCGCACGGTTCCGCGAGACGTCACGCGGGCATATCATGGGGCTGGAACACGGTATGTTGAAAATGCTGTTCTCGCTCAAGACCCGCAGGGTGCTGGGTGTCCAGATCGTTGGCGAAGGCGCGACGGAGCTGATTCACATCGCGCAGGCCGTGCTGAACCTGAAAGGTACGGTGGACTACTTCGTTCAGAACACGTTCAACTACCCGACACTTGCCGAAGCGTATAAAATCGCGGGCCTGGATGCGTTCAACCGCATGCCCATACCCGAGGAATTCAAGGTCAAAAAGAAACCGGTGGAACCGGCAAAGAAAGAGGCAAAGAAGGCGTGACGACGCTGTATGTCGATGGCGATGCCTGCCCCGTAAAAGCCGAGGCCGAACGGGTCGCGACGCGGCACAAAGTGCCAATGGCGCTGGTGTCCAATGGCGGGCTTCGTCCTTCGGCCAACCCGCTGGTGCAGGTCATTGTCGTTTCCGAAGGCGCCGATGAGGCCGACAAGTGGATTGCCGAACGCTGCGGAGCAGGGGATGTCGTCATAACGTCCGACATCCCTTTGGCCGCAAAATGCGTCGAATCGGGCGCACGCGTGCTGCGCCCGAATGGTGAAACCTTCACCGCGGCAAATATTGGCCAACAACTGGCAATGCGTGACTTGATGGCCGATCTGCGCGCGGCCAATCCGTTGGGAACCGGCGGCGGTGGGCGACCCTTCGGCAAAGCCGACCGCTCGCGGTTTCTGGACGCCTTGGAACGGGAAATACGTGCTGCCAGAAAGGGATGATCATTCCTTTCGCCAGATCAAATACTGACCCGAATTCCGAAACGCCCGTTTACAAGTACTTCATTAGAACGCACCCTGTGCTGGAATTCCGATCAGGCTTTTCGAATACGGAGACTGCGTTATGAAAGTACAAGGCACCCATTATCGGTCTATTTGGTGGGACAAACCGGCAGGCAAGGTTCGGATCATCGACCAAAGGTGGTTGCCGCATGATTTTCGGGTCGTAACCCTGAAAACGCTTGATGAATTTGCAGCGGCGATACGGGATATGTGGGTCAGGGGCGCACCTTTGATAGGCGCGACCGCTGCGTTTGGAATTGCCGAGCAGATGACTCGGGACAGCTCAGAAGCCTCGTTTGACGCCGCGTACGACGTTTTGCATGCAACCCGACCCACGGCAATCAACCTGCGCTGGGCATTGGACAGGTGCCGAGAAGCGCTGATGCCGCTTGCTCCGGGTGATCGTGCCGAGCGCGCCTGGTCGCTGGCGCAGGAGATTGCAGACGAAGATGTCGAGATCAACGCTGCAATCGGCCGGCATGGGTTGAAACTGATCAAGGATATCGCCGCCCGAAAACCCGCTGGTGAGCCGGTTCGGTTGCTGACGCATTGCAACGCGGGATGGCTGGCGACTGTGGATTGGGGCACGGCCACAAGCCCGATGTATCACGCGCATGACGCGGGCATCCCCCTGCACGTCTGGGTGGATGAAACCAGACCGCGCAACCAGGGCGCGCTGACATCCTGGGAATTGGGCGAACA
>NZ_JBXWSM010000034.1:0-44308 GCF_059613405.1 Ruegeria sp. BHSA118 | reverse complement strand
GGCGAAATCGTCTCGTGCGCCTTCATCATTGACCTGCCCGAGCTTGGCGGCAGTAAAGTGCTGGAGGAGATGGGCATGGACGTGCATGTCCTGTGCGAATTCGAAGGACTCTGACCAGGAGTTTTTCACAATAACGTGACTGGAAATCGAAGACCGGGCAGGTTTAGCCCGGTTTTCGCGTCAATCAAGCCGCAAAACGGATCAATACAAGTGATCTTGTGGTCAGGCTGTCCCGTATCCCGGGTGATGCTGCTTGAAGCATTTCAACCCAGGGAGTAAAGCTCATGTTCCGCAAATTCGCCGCCGCCGGTGTCGCCTCGATCCTGTTCAGCACTGCTGCATTCGCCGATGGTCACAGCAAGGACATTGTCGACACAGCCGTCGCCGCTGGCAGCTTTGAAACACTCGTCGCGGCAGTTCAGGCCGCCGACCTGGTGGATACACTCAAAGGTGAAGGCCCGTTCACCGTGTTTGCCCCCACCGACGACGCGTTCGCGGCTTTGCCTAAAGGCACCGTCGAAAACTTGCTGAAGCCCGAAAACAAGGATCAACTGGTGGCCATTCTGACCTACCATGTTGTGCCAGGCAAAGTGATGTCAGGTGATCTGAGCGATGACATGACGGCTGCAACCGTACAAGGCGGCGATATCACAATCGATCTGGATTCGGGTGTGATGGTGAATGACGCCAACGTGGTTCAGGCCGACATCGAAACCAGGAACGGCGTGATCCATGTGATCGACAAGGTGATCCTGCCCGCATCGTAGGAAACAACTGGGCACGGTCCGACGCCCGGGCCGTGTTCACACTTTCAGGACTGCGCCAGGATTCATGATGCCCTGCGGGTCCAATGCCCGCTTGATGGCGCGCATCGCGCCCAGCTTGGCTGGATCGCCATAGCGTTCCAAATCGCTGGTCTTGAGGCGCCCAACCCCATGTTCGGCACTGACCGAACCGTCGAAGGCGTCAACCAGATCATGGACAGCCTGCTTGATCGCGCCTCTTTGATCATCAAACTCCGCTCGGTGTCGCCCTTTGGGCGGGAACACGTTGTAATGCAGGTTGCCGTCACCAAGATGACCAAAGCAATTGATCCGGAAGGGCCCCAGGCCCGCAATCAATTCTCTGCCTTCGCAAATGAAATCGGGAATTCTGGAAATCGGAATCGAGATATCATGGCTCGACACTGACCCGATCAGACGATTGGCTTCGGGAATGCGTTCGCGCACCGCCCACAAATCGGCCCGCTGCGCTTCACTTTGGGCGATTACTCCGTCCTGAACCTGACCGAGTTCTTCAGCGCGAACAAAGAGTGCCTCCAACGCGGCAAATGGTGATTGCCTGTCAGCCAGGCCCAGCTCGATCAATACGCTCCACTCCGGGGGCGAGGCGAACGGCTGACGGACATCCGGCAAAACCTCGGTCAGGAAATCAAGCCCTTGCCGGTGGATCAGCTCAAATGTGCTGACGGCCTCACCCACCTTGTCCCGCGCCAAAGCAAGCAGTTCGATCGCCGCTTCGGGAGAAGCCACCTGAAACACCGCCGTCCCGACACCGGCGGGTCGCGGGAACAGCTTGAGCGATGCGGCGGTGATAATCCCCAGCGTTCCCTCGGCCCCGATCAGCAGGTTGCGCAGGTCATAGCCGGTATTGTCCTTTCGCAGCCGGCTGAGGCCGTGCCAGATCTCGCCACTGGGCAACACTGCCTCAAGCCCCAGGCACAGGTCGCGCGCGTTGCCATACCGCAAAACGTTGACGCCCCCTGCATTGGTCGACAGGTTGCCCCCGATCCGGCAGGACCCCTGCGCCGCCAATGACAAAGGAAACAACCGGTTTACCGCCTCGGCTGCGGCATGAACATCTTGAAGAATGGCCCCGGCTTCAGCGACCAGAACGTTCTCGGTCGGAAAGACAGATCGGATGGCCGTCATCCGTTCCAACGAGATCACCAACGGCGCGGGCCCCGCCGACATCACCTGCCCGCCGACCAAGCCAGTGCCGCCGCCATATGGAACGATTGGAACCTGTGCGTGCGCAGCCGACCTTACCAGAAGCGCCACCTCTTCGGTGTTGCGCGGCAAGACCAGCAGACCGATCTGTCCCGAAAACCGTCCGCGCGGTTCTTCCAAGTACCGTTCTTCTACGGGGCGCAGCACCCCGTCGCCCAGTTTCGAACGGATCAGCGCGGCAAAACGGTCATCAGCGGGGTTCAAACTCATACGCCTTCAATGCCCAAGCGATGCGGGTGCCGCAAGCCTTATTCAAGATCAATCAGATAGCGCGGCTCAAGCACCACAACCGTGGGTCGGTCCGGAAGGTTCCGCAAGGACACGGTGATCTCCGACACCCCGTCGCGCTCGACCGGAAATGTATCCCTGATATCCACCAGGAAGCGATCCAGCGAAAACTGCGAGAACCAGTGCATCGGAATGATGACAGAACTTTTCAGCCGTTTCAGAACCGCAATCATCTCGGGCAGAGGCATGGTGGTCCCGCCATCAACGGCAGCCATGACCACATCCAGTCGCCCAAGCGCAGCAAACTGTTCATCCGACGGGACATGATGCAAATGCCCCAGATGACCTATGCACAACCCTTCAACTTCGAACACAAAAATCGAATTGCCGCGCTCTTCGACGCCACCATAAACAGACCGGATATCGGTCGAGACATTGCGCACCAGCATCTCCCCCAGATCCAGATGATGCTCGATACCTTTCCCGAACTCTCCCCACCCCGGAAGAACATGCGGGATGGCCGGGTCGGGATGCGCCGTCCAATGGGTGTCGTGGGCATGGTTCATTGTCACCACGTCGGGAATCAGATCGGCACTACCGATGAACCCGGTAAAGTCTGTCACTACATTCAGCCCGCCGCGAGTCTGGATCATGAAAGAGGCATGCGCGATATAGCTGATCCGCACCGAGAATTCCGGTACCGGATCCTGCCAGGCCGCCCTGTGCAGATACTCGATTCCGGGCGCCGCATCGGCAATGGCGACACAATGACTTGGCCGACGCTCCTGTGCAGCGGCCCCGCCCGAAATCACCATCAATGCCGCAATCAACCATCGCATACCCCGAGTGTAGCGCAGAACGACAACAAGTCATGCCCCTTGTTCATCTGGCCCCAAATATCCCGGGGGAGGCGCGGCTTGCCGCGACGGTGGCAGCGCCCCCTATCCCGCGTCGGTTTTTCCGCGCCGATCGGACCGCAGGCTGGCATACAGAACATGCGTCCGCCACCGCCCGTTGATTTGCAAATACGACTGCGCCACGCCCTCGTACTTGAAGGCCGAGCTTTCCAGCAACCCGCGCGACGCCCGGTTTTCCGGCAGGCAGGCGGCTTCGATCCGGCTCAGGTCCAAACGGGTAAAGGCATGATGAACCATCGCGCCGATGGCTTCACGCATATACCCTTGTCGGGCAAAGGCCTGACCGGTCCAGTACCCCAATGTGCCCGCCTGCGCGGGACCGCGCCGAATGTTGTCCAGCGTGATGGCTCCAACCAACACGTCATCCTCGCGGCGAAACAGAAAAAGCGGAATTGCCGTCCCGGCCGCTACAGAACGTTGTGCCCAATACACCCGGTTGGTAAAGGATTTGCGGCTCAGGTGGTCCTTGGCCCAGATCGGTTCCCAAGGCGTCAGGTAATCTTTCGAGGCGCGCCGCAACGCAGCCCAATCGTTGAAGTCCGAATGTACTGGCGGGCGCAGGCTGAGCCGCGCAGTCTCGAGTTTCAGCTTGCGTCTGCCCAACAGCATCACGCCGCCCGCCTCTCCTGTAGTTCGGCCAATGTCGGCGCCCCCGAAACCGGCCCGTACAGCGCCAAAGCGGCAGGCGCGTTTACGGCCATCTGCTCGGCAAATACGCGCACATCTTCGGTGCTGACCGCATCAATCCGGGCCACCGTATCTTCCAGAGACGGGACCCGCCCCCAGATCTGTACCAGCCGCGCCAACCGTTCGGCCCGGTTTGACGGGCTTTCCAGCCCCATCAACATCCCGGCTTTCATCTGCGCACGGGCACGGGCAACCTCTTCCGTGGTCATGTCCTCGGCGGCGCGCTTCATCTCATCGATGGTGATCGTCGCCAGTTCGGCCACCTGATTGGCCGAGGTTCCGGCATAGATCGTCGTCGTACCGGTATCCGCATAGGCACCGGTCTGGGCAAAGATCGTATAGCAGAGCCCGCGTGTTTCACGCACCTCCTGAAACAGCCGTGAGGACATGCCACCGCCCAATGCGGTCGAATAGATCTGCGCCGTATATATCGCATCGTCGCGATAGCCAGGGCTTTCCAGCGCCAGGGCGAAATGTGCCTGTTCCAGCTCTTTTACCTGACGGGCTTCGCCGCCGGTAAAGCGTGCAACCTCGGGGATGAGACCTTTACGGGATTGCAGATGGCCAAACATCTCTTCGGCCAGTTTCATCAGCATGTCGTGATCCACGGCACCGGCAGCGGACAGGATCATCTGATCGGGGCCATAATGCTCGGCCACAAACCCCGACAGATCCTCGCGCGAGAACGCACTGACCCGTTCGGATGGTCCCAGAATGGTGCGGCCCAAGGGCTGATCGTGATAGCTCTGCTCCTGCAACCAATCAAAGATTACATCGTCCGGCGTGTCATAGGCCTGGCCGATCTCCTGCAGGATCACGCCGCGTTCGACCTCGATTTCGCGCGGGTCGAAAACCGGGTTCAGAACGATGTCGCCGATCACATCCATCGCCAGCGCCACATCGTCTTTCAGAACGCGCGCGTAATAGGCCGTCACCTCGCGCGAGGTATAGGCGTTGATATACCCACCCACATCCTCGATCGCCTCGGCGATTTGCAGCGCCGAACGACGCTCGGTTCCCTTGAACGCCATATGTTCAAGGAAATGCGCGATGCCGTTCTGTTCGATCCGCTCATGCCGCCCACCGGCGGTCACCCAGATGCCGATGGCCGCAGATTGCAGCCCCGGCATGTGTTCACTGACGATACGAAAGCCGTTCTTCAGTTGGTCTTGTCTGACAGTCACTCGGCGATGTGCCCTTTGATATGATCCTCGATGGCGCCCAGATCGTTGGCGATCCGGGTGACCCGTTCCGGACGTTCATACAGATCAGACATGCGGGATGGAAGAGGCGGATGCACGTCGCTCGCCTTCTCGACCGCGGCGGGGAACTTGGCGGGATGCGCAGTGGCCAAGGTGATCATCGGGGTATCGGTGGCACGGTGGTCTTCGCCGACCTTGATCCCGACCGCAGTGTGGGGGCAGACCAGTTCCGCGCTGTGGGCAAGCGTATGCCTGATCGTCGCCAGCGTTTCGTCTTCGGACACCCGGCCCGAGTCGAAAGTCTCGCGCAGCGCTTCCATCGCGCCCTGGCTGATATTGAAGCCACCCTGTTTCAGCTCATCCATCAATTGTGCGATGGCCCCGCCGTCTTCGCCATAAGCATAATAGAGCGCACGTTCGAAATTCGAGCTGACCTGAATGTCCATCGACGGGCTGATCGAGGGGATAGTCTCGCCCTTGAAATACCCCTCACCCGAGAGGCAGCGATGCAGAATGTCGTTCTGGTTGGTCGCCACCACAAGGCGATCAATCGGCAACCCCATACGCTTGGCCAGATAGCCAGCGAAGATGTCGCCAAAGTTGCCGGTTGGCACTGTGAAGCTAACCTTGCGATGCGGCGCACCAAGGCTGACGGCAGCCGAGAAGTAATAGACGATCTGCGCCAAGACGCGGGCAAAGTTGATCGAGTTCACACCCGCCAGTTTCACGCCGTCGCGGAAGTCGAAATCGTTGAACATGTCCTTCAGCGCGGCCTGACAATCGTCGAAATCGCCATCCACGGCCAAGGCATGCACATTGCTGTCCGCAGGCGTCGTCATCTGGCGACGCTGCACCTCGGACACGCGGCCATGCGGGAACAGGATGAACACATCCACCGCGTCCAGCCCCCGGAACGCCTCGATCGCGGCCGAGCCGGTGTCACCGCTGGTCGCGCCGACGATGGTCACACGGTCACCGCGACGCTTCAGCGCCACCTGGAACAACTGACCGATCAGCTGCATGGCAAAGTCCTTGAAGGCCAGCGTGGGCCCATGAAACAGTTCCAGCAGGAAGTGGTTCTCGTTCAACTGCTTCAAGGGTGCGCGGGCATCATGGCCAAAGCCCTCGTAAGCGCGGGCGATGATCGCCTTGAATTGATCCTCGGCGAATGAGCCGCTGACATATGGCCACATCACACGGAATGCGATGTCTTCATAGGGCAGACCAGCAAGCGCCGCGATCTCGTCATGGCTCATCACCGGGATCTCGGCGGGCAGATACAGACCACCATCGCGGGCCAATCCGGTCAGCATCGCCTCTTCAAAACTCAGTTCGGGCGCCTGCCCACGGGTCGAGATGTATTTCATGTCGCGTCACTCTCAGAAGGGGCGCGGCTGCGCCACAGGAAGTACCCAGTCATCGCGGCCCAAACCAGGGCCAGACCAAACCAGGTGATTGCATATTGCAGGTGATCATTCGGAATCCCCGCCGTGTCGACCGGCAAAGGGGTGATGCCCGGATCGGTCTGCGACCGCGCGATCAGCAACACCGGCTCGGCCCCCAAGGCAGCGGCCAGGTTCGGAACGTCGCGAGCAAACCAGATATTGTCGTCGATATCGGGCTCGGGCGTATAGCTGTCGATCTCATCCGGCCAGTGCAGGTTGCCGGTGATCTCCATCGGACCATATAGGCGCTCGTCCTGCTTGGCCGTCACGGGTACAAAGCCGCGGTCAACCAGTATCGTCCGATCCTCGGTGCTGAAAGACTGAATGATGCGGTACCCTGCCCCGACCTGCTTGACCGAGACCAGAACGTGGATCTCGCCCGGTTCCATATCGCCGGTGATCGTGACCGGCAGGTACTTGTCGGCATCCGGTGAGATCGTATTTGGCAAACCAACCGGCTCCGCAGAAATCCGGCTTTCAATTTCAGCCAGTACACCCTGCTTCCATGCCAGACGTTGCACCTGCCAAATGCCCAGCGACAGCAGCACGCCCAGACCGGCGAGGCCGAAGATCAGCAGGAACAGAATGCGGCGCATGGCAGGATCGAACCTCGTTTCAGGAACCGGCGTCTTGTTAAGGGGCGTGTGGGCCAAATTGCAACCACGCAATTGTATGGGGCGCAATCTTGCGCCCGGAACAGAGAAAAAGCCGCCCCTCAAGGGCGGCTTTTGCAATTGGATCAGCTGATCGGGCTTACATCAACGGGGCCTGTCCCCAGATGTAGACCGCGAAAAACAGGAACAGCCAGACAACGTCAACGAAGTGCCAGTACCAGGCCGCCGCTTCAAACCCGACATGCTTTTCGGGTGTGAAGTCGCCTTTGAGGGCCCGGATCAGGCAGACCGACAGGAAAATGGTGCCGATGATGACGTGGAAGCCATGGAAACCCGTCGCCATGAAGAAGTTCGAATAGAACTGATCGTCGCCGAACTTCCAGCCCTCATGAGCCAGCAGTTCGTAATACTCAAACCCTTGCAGCGCGGTGAAGGCGATGCCCAGCACGATGCCGATGGCCAGACCGTTGATCAGCGCCTTGCGGTCGTTGTCATGAACCAGCGCGTGGTGCGCCCAGGTGATCGCGCAGCCCGACAGCAGCAGGACCAGCGTGTTGATCAGCGGCAGGTGGAACGGGTCAACAGCGTGGATGTCCGGCTGGATGTATTCGGTGCCGGCATAGTCGTACATCGGGTACATGCGATGTTTGAAGAACGACCAGAACCACGCAAAGAAGAACATCACCTCGGACATGACAAACAGGATGAAACCGTAACGCAGACCGATGCGAACGACAGGGGTGTGATCCCCCTGGCGGCTTTCGACAACAACTTCGGACCACCATGCAAACATGGTATAGAGAACTGCGACCAGACCGGCCCAGAACATCCACGGCGTGATGCCATGCATCCAAAGGACGGCTCCGAACAACATCACAAAGCCGCCGACAGCTCCGATCAGAGGCCAGATCGACGGGGCCAGAATGTGATAATCATGGTTTTTAGCGTGTGCCATCAGCGTCCCTCACCTACAGGCGTTAGTTCGTGTTTGTTTCTGCCTGCGCTTCAAGGGCGGCATAGCCCTCGGGCAGGTCGATTTCGTAGAATGTATACGACAGAGTGATCGTATGAACATACTGAGCTTCGGGGTCGTCGACAATTTCCGGGTCGACGAAGAAGGTCACCGGCATCTCTACGCGTTCGCCGGGTTGCAGCACCTGTTCTTCAAAGCAGAAACAGGCAATCTTTTGAAAATACCCGCCTGCCGAATAGGGTGCCACATTGTATGAGGCCTGACCCGCGATTGGGCGGTCGGTTGGGTTGTAGGCCTCATAGAACGCCAGCCCGGTCTCGCCGATGCGCATTTCCATCTCGCGAACGACCGGTTTGAATTCCCAGGCCATGTCCTTGGCCTTGGATGCATCAAACCGTACGGTGACCGTGCGGTCCAGAATGTCTTCGGGGGCGGCTTCGGCCACACCGGTTGCACCGCCAAATCCGGTGACGCGGCAGAACCAGTCGTAGAACGGAACCGAAGCCCAGGCCAGGCTGCCCATCAGGACAACCACACCCACGGTTTGAGCGACCGTTTTCTGAGGACCAGACAGCGCCATCAGTTCTGGACCTCCTGCGTGGCCATGTTGAAATCAGTGCCCGAGACCTTGACGATCGTCAGGCCAAAGATAATCACGATAAAGGCAGCCAGCGTCAGTCCAACGCCCAGATTGCGGCTGAACCGGCGCTGATGCAGTTCATGGCTTTTGCGCAGACTCATGACCATCCTCCCAAACCATAGGTCTTCAGCAAGGCTTCGGCCAGAATAGCGCCGAAATGCAGGAAGAGGTAGAGCAGCGAAAGCTTGAAAAAGCTGCGTTCGACCTTGAAGTTGTCGGCCTCCGAGTCATCCTCGGTCCGACGTGAAATTTGCCAGGCGCCGCGCAGGAACAACGCGTTCAACACCAGAGCCACGGCCAGATAGATGGGACCACCGATGCCAGAGAACGCGGTTCCCACCGCCAGTATCGCCAGCAGAGCCGTATAGACGAGAATGTGTACACGCGTTGCTCGGCGGCCGTGTGTCACGGTCAGCATGGGTACGCCCGCATCGTCATAGTCCGAGCGCATGAACAGGGCCAGAGCCCAGAAATGCGGCGGTGTCCACATGAAGGTCAGGGCAAACATCAGCCACGGCTCAACCGTCATGGACCCGGTTGCAGCCACCCAGCCGATCACCGGAGGGAAAGCGCCTGCCGCACCACCGATTACGATGTTCTGCGGCGTCGAGCGCTTCAGCCACATTGTGTAGACAACGACGTAGAAAAAGATTGTGAAGCCCAGAAACGCACCCGCGAACCAGTTGGTCGCAAGACCCAGCATGATCACCGACAGGCCCGAAAGGGTCAGACCGATGGCCATCGCCTCACCCTCTTCCACCTTGCCTGACGGGATCGGACGACCTTTGGTACGTTTCATCACCTTGTCGATATCCGCATCCCACCACATGTTCAGCGCACCCGATGCGCCGCCACCGATGGCGATGAACAGAATGGCGCAGAACCCGACAAAGGGATGGACCGGAACCGGGGCCGCCAGCAAACCGACCAGCGCCGTGAACACGACCAGAGACATCACGCGCGGCTTCAGCAGGGCGAAGTAATCGCCAAAGCTGGCCTCGTCCGCGTGGGCGGTCGCTGTGCTGGCATTGATGCTTGCGTCGGTCATCTCGGGTCCTTTTGGGGCGAAAGCTGCGCGGTCAGCCCGCACAGCCTGCATTTCGTGTCAGGCGGGCATAAACCCGCCCTCAGTGTGCTCAGTTCGAAGCAACCTGATAGCTTTGCGGCAGACCCGCATATTCTTCGATCGCGCCTTGCAGCCACTGGTCATACGCTTCCTGGCTGACGACTTTGACGGTGATCGGCATATAGGCGTGGTCTTTGCCGCAGAGTTCCGAACACTGACCGAAATAGATGCCTTCCTTCTCGGCCTCGAACCACAGTTCCGCCAGACGCCCGGGCACGCCATCCTGCTTCACGCCGAAGGACGGGATAGTCCAGGAGTGGATCACGTCAGATGCGGTAACCTGCATCACGACAACCTTGCCAACCGGAACTACAACGGCAGTGTCGGTGGCCAGCAGCCATTCGTCTTCGCTGTAACCCGCATCTGCCAGCTTGGCGCGCATGGCATCATCCAGAACAAACGGAGTCACATCCGCGTCGGCCGGGCGCGCGCCCTCGTCCAGAGTGGCCGGATGGCCCAGCAGGTAGCTGTCGAATGCAAAATCGTGATCGACATATTCATAGGTCCAGTACCACTGGTTGCCGACGACTTTGATGGTGATGTCGCCTTCCGGAATTTCCTGCTGTTTGAACAGAACCGGCAACGAAAACGCACCGATGAAGACCAGAATCAGGATGGGGCCAAGGGTCCAGGCAATCTCAACCGGGGTATAGTGCGAAAAACGTGCCGGCTGGGGGTTCACACGCTGGTTGTACCGCACGATGCAGTAGACCAGAAGACCGGCTACCAGCAGACAGATGACGGTGATGATCACCAGAATCATGCCGTCCAGACGCTGAAGTCCTGAGGCAAGACTGGTGGCCGCGGGCTGAAAGCCCATACCGCCGTCAACCGGCTTGCCAATAATCTCAAGCTCCTGAGCCATGGCTGGAAGGCTGGAGAGGGCTGTCATAAACCCTGAAAGCATCAAAGCATTCTTCATGTTCTGTCCTGATCGTTTGATCTTTGCGTCCCTAGCGAAAAGGTGTGAATCGGTCGCACCTCTCCCGTTGTCTTTGGCCGCGTTAAAAACCATATTCCGTCGGGTAGATAAAGCAAAATGCTTGCGTCAAACAGACGCTATTTTTGATCTGGATCAAACCCGAAAGGTCCCAACCCATGTCCGACGCCCCGTTTCGCCCGTTTGAAAGCGCTCTTCCGCATGACGAAGCGCTTGCCATTTTGCGCTCGGCCACGGACGGGGCCGAGGACGGAGAGCTGTTTGTCGAGCGGCGAAAATCCGAGTCTCTCGTGTTCGATGACGGACGTCTGCGCACCGCGTCTTACGATGCGTCGGAAGGATTCGGGCTGCGTGCCGTACAAGGTGAAGTGGCTGGATATGCGCATTCCACAGACGTCTCGATTCCTGCTCTGAAACGGGCGGCAGAAACGGCAAGACTGGCTGTAGGGGATGGCGGCGGGGTCTTGGCGGATGCTCCGCGCTCCACCAATACGCGTCTCTATACGGACGAAGACCCGATTGATTCTGCCGCGTTCCCGGTCAAGATCGAGGCATTGCGTGAGATCGACGCCTTCGCCCGCGATCTGGACCCGCGTGTGGTTCAGGTCAGCGCCACGATCGCGGCAGCCGTGCAAGAGGTCGAGATTCTGCGCCCCGATGGTGTGATGGTCCGCGACGTGCGCCCCATGACCCGCGTGAACGTGTCGGTCATTGTCGAACAGAACGGACGCCGCGAAAGCGGATCGGCCGGTGGCGGCGGCCGGGTTGGCCTGAGCGGGTTGATCGACCCCGCCGACTGGCAGGCCAAGGCACGCGAAGCCTTGCGTATCGCATTGGTCAACCTGGACGCAGTTCCTGCACCGGCCGGTGTCATGGAAGTCGCGCTTGGCCCCGGGTGGCCGGGCATCCTGCTGCACGAGGCCATCGGCCACGGCCTGGAAGGCGACTTCAACCGCAAGGGCAGCTCGGCCTTTGCCGGGTTGATGGGGCAGCAGATTGCTTCGAAAGGTGTGACCGTGGTGGATGACGGCACGATTGCCGACCGTCGCGGTTCGATCACCGTGGATGATGAGGGCACGCCCAGCGCACGCACGGTGCTGATCGAAGACGGTATATTGACCGGCTACATGCAGGACCGCCAGAATGCGCGGCTGATGGGGGTTGCTCCTACGGGCAACGGGCGGCGGCAGAGCTATGCGCATAAACCCATGCCGCGCATGACGAATACAATCATGCTGGGTGGCGAAGCCGACCCGCAGGCTCTGGTGGCTGATATCAAGAACGGCATCTGGGCCGTTGGGTTCGGAGGCGGTCAGGTGGACATCACCAATGGCAAGTTCGTTTTCTCGTGCACCGAGGCGTATCGTGTCGAAAACGGCAAAATCGGCGCGCCGGTCAAGGGCGCCACGCTGATCGGTGACGGGCCATCGGCCTTGAAGCGCATCCGCGGGCTGGGCAACGATATGGCGCTGGACCCGGGCATGGGAACCTGTGGCAAGGACGGGCAATGGGTGCCGGTGGGTGTTGGCCAGCCGACCGTCTTGATGGACGGGCTGACTGTCGGCGGCTCGGCCGCCTGAGTCGGACGCGGCACAGTCCAAGAGGCGCAGGGTTAACCCAGCGCCTCTTTTTTCGCGAAGATCGCCTTTTCTGGCCAAAGCGCCCTTTCTGACTGAACATTATTTGTTTTGTTTATTATCAATATGTTCCATGCTTTCTCCTGATAGAATTGCAAAAAATCAGTTCTAATTTTCAACGATTCACAAGCTGTTAACTGCCTGTCCCGTAAACCAGTTCTGCAACAAGGCGGAGCAACGGATGACCGAAGAGCAGCTTTCTTCCAATCACCCCCCACTCCCACCCACCACGGAAGAGGACCGGTTCTCGTGGCTTCGTCTGTTGCGTTCTCGCAAGGTCGGTCCGGCGACATTTCGTCGGCTGCTTCGCGAACATGGCTCAGCGCAGAACGCGCTGGCCGCGCTGCCTGAAATGGCACGCGCCGCCGGTATAAAAGGGTATGAAACCTGCCCCCCCGGCGTGATCGAGGCGGAACTCAGGGCCGCAAAAGCCGCTAAAGCGCGGCTTTTGTGCCTTGGGTCCGCTGAATTCCCCGCGACCCTGGTTGAACTGAACGAAGCCCCGCCGCTGCTTTGGGCGATCGGGGACGTTTCGCTGCTGCAAAAATCAGCGATTGCGATGGTTGGCGCGCGAAACTGTTCCTCGCTCGGCGCACGGATGGCACGTAGCCTGGCCACCGAACTGGGCAGCAAGGGGCACGTAATCGTCTCTGGCCTTGCGCGAGGAATCGATACAGCCGCACATATGGCCGCGCTGGAGACCGGCACGGTGGCAGTCATGGCCGGTGGCGTTGATGTGATCTATCCCGCCGAAAACACGGAACTGGCCCATGACATCGCGTCCAGCGGCTTGCGGATTTCGGAACAGCCGATGGGCGTGACACCCCAGGCCCGGCACTTTCCACGCCGAAATCGGATCATTTCGGGGCTTGCGCAGGCGGTTGTCGTCGTCGAGGCTGCCGCCAAGTCCGGCAGTCTGATCACGGCACGGGACGCACTGGATCAGGGGCGCGAGGTTCTGGCCGTTCCCGGCCACCCGTTCGACGCGCGGGCCGCCGGTTGCAATCTGTTGATTCGTGATGGCGCCACACTTGTCCGATCCGCTGATGACGTTATTGAAGCCTTGCCGCGGCAGGACGACCTGTTTTCCCGGCCAATCGAACCGCCCTCGGAACCAATCGCGCGCCCTGCAAGAGACCTGCACGAGCAAATCATCGCGCGGCTTGGCCCCTCGCCCATCGCCGAAGATCAATTGCTGCGGGATATCGCGGCCTCGGCCGGTGAGCTTGGACCGGCGCTGATCGACCTTGAACTTGATGGGCGAATCCAGCGTCAGCCCGGAGGTCTGCTGTCGCTGGCAAGTTGATCGAACCCCTCGTTCCGGCGTGCCCGGTTTCTGAAGATCTGTGGTAGCGCACTGAAATCACGGCGCTTTTCCATCGACGAAAGGAACGCATTGACAATTCCTGCTTGCCCCACACATTTTGCACCACCATAGAAGGCGTCAAATTCGTCGAGCGAGGTTTCCCCTTAAATGCCCGTAGTTGTTGTAGAATCTCCGGCCAAAGCAAAAACAATCAATAAATACCTGGGCCCCGACTACACGGTTCTGGCCTCTTACGGCCATGTGCGGGACCTGCCGCCAAAGGATGGATCGGTCGATCCCGAACATGACTTCTCGATGAAATGGGAGGTCGGGAACGACAGCCGCAAGCATGTCAAGGCCATTGCCGACGCGTTGAAAGAAGACAATGCGCTGATCCTCGCCACCGACCCCGACCGCGAGGGCGAGGCAATCAGCTGGCACTTACAGGAGGCGTTGACCAAACGCCGCTCGATCAAGAAGGATACGCCCGTCAGCCGCGTGACCTTCAACGCCATCACCAAGGACGCCGTGACCGAGGCGATGCAGAACCCGCGTCAGGTCGATATGCCGTTGGTCGAAGCCTATCTGGCCCGCCGCGCGCTGGATTATCTGGTGGGGTTCAACCTGTCTCCGGTTTTGTGGCGCAAACTGCCGGGCGCGAAATCGGCGGGTCGCGTGCAATCCGTCTGTCTGCGCCTGATCGTCGAGCGCGAGATGGAAATCGAGGCATTCAAGCCGGTGGAATACTGGTCGGTTCGGGCGCTGTTCGAGACACCGCGCGGGCAGACCTATGAGGCGCGTCTGGTCACGCTGGCCGGCAAGAAGCTGGACAAGCACGATCTGGCCAATGCGACACAGGCCGAACTGGCGGTTCAGGCCATCACCAGCCGCGCGCTGAGCGTGACATCGGTCGAGGCCAAACCCGCCGCCCGCAACCCCAGCGCGCCGTTCATGACATCGACCCTGCAACAGGAGGCCAGCCGCAAATTCGGCATGGGCGCGCGTCATGCAATGCAAGTTGCGCAGCGGCTTTATGAAGCCGGATACATTACTTATATGCGGACCGACGGGATCGACATGGCGCCCGAAGCCGTGGCCGCAACCCGCGACGCCATCACGGATCGCTACGGTGCTGAATATGTGCCGGACAGCCCGCGCATCTACAAGAACAAGGCCAAGAACGCGCAGGAAGCGCACGAGTGTATCCGACCGACGGATATGTCGCGCGACGCCAAGGCGCTGAAAGTGACAGACGAGGATCAGCGCAAGCTTTATGATCTGATCTGGAAACGCACCATCGCCTGTCAGATGGCTGCCGCACGTCTGGAGCGCACCACCGTCGAGATCGGCAGCGACGACGGTCAGGTCGGTCTTCGCGCCACGGGCCAGGTCGTAATGTTCGATGGGTTCATGCGGGTGTACGAAGAAGGCCGGGATGACGTCGCGGACGAAGATGAAAAGCGTCTGCCACAGATCACGCAGGGCGATCCGGCCCGTTTTGCCAAAACCTCTCTGAAGGATCAGTTTGCCAAGGCGACCAGCGACAGCGGCGACAAGATCGCGAAAGAGGCAATCCTGTCCGAGAACGAATCCGTTCTGGCCCTTCAACACCACACCCAACCTCCCCCGCGCTATACCGAAGCCACTTTGGTCAAACGGATGGAAGAGCTGGGGATCGGACGCCCATCAACCTATGCCTCGATCGTAACGACGATCCAGGACCGGGAATATGTCCGCAAGGACAAGAACCGGCTGATCCCCGAGGAAAAGGGCCGGATCGTCACCATCTTCCTGCTGAACTTCTTCCGCCAGTATGTTGGCTACGAGTTCACCGCGAATCTGGAAGAGCAACTGGATGACGTCAGCGCCGGGGACCGTGACTACAAGGATCTGCTGGGCAAGTTCTGGCGTGATTTTTCAGCCGCGATTGGCGAGACGTCCGAACTGCGGATTTCGGAAGTGTTGGACAAGCTCGACGAAGCTCTGGCTCCGCAGCTGTACCCGCCGCGCGAGGATGGGTCCGATCCGCGTATCTGCCCGAAATGCGGCACCGGTCAGTTGCATCTGAAGACCTCTCGTACGGGTGGGTTCGTCGGATGCGGAAACTATCCCGAATGTACCTATACGCGCCCGATTGCCGGTGAAGGGGCGGAAGGTGACGAAAGGTTGCTGGGCGAAGATGCCGGGGATGAGATCTGGCTGAAATCCGGCCGCTTTGGTCCTTACGTTCAGCGGGGCGAACCCACGCCCGAGAACAAAAAGCCCCCGCGCGCTTCCCTTCCCCGCGGGTGGAGCAAGGATGACATAGACCTGGAAAAGGCACTGACGCTTCTGTCCCTGCCCCGTCAGATCGGCGAACACCCCGAAGGCGGCATGATCAGTGCGAATTTCGGGAGGTTCGGGCCTTACCTGATGCATCAGCTGCCGGAGGAGGCAAAGCCGGTCTATGCCAACCTCAAGGATCCGAACGATGTGTTCGAGATCGGCATGAACCGGGCGGTCGAGATGCTGGCTGAAAAACGCGCCAACCCGGGCCGTGGACGGCGGGCCGCGGCGAAACCTCTGAAGGAGTTGGGTGAGCATCCCGATGGCGGCGCGATGCAGGTTCTGGACGGGCGCTATGGGCCTTATGTGAAATGGGAAAAGGTCAACGCGACGATCCCCAAGGACATCAAACCCGAGGACGTGACGCAGGAAATGGCCATCGAGCTTGTCAACGAGCGCGCAGCCAAAAAAGGCACCAAGAAAAAGTCCACGTCTAAAAAGAAAGCAACCACCAAGAAAGCAACAACCTAGGCTGAAAGATGGTCGGGGCTGAAAAAGGCCCCCCACAATCGCCGTTTCGATACTGCGGGGGGCTGTCAGCGTGTTACTTGGGCTGTGGGCCGCACCGCACTTCGAGCGTCGTCTGCCAGTCTTCCGAGCTGCTTGAGCTAGGATAGTAGCCGGGTGCGCTGCCTGAGTTCTGGGCAGCAGCCGTCAGGACATCGATGATCAGGGCTGCATTCTTGTCCACCCCCTGATAGCCGGTATCGCTGGCCAGAACGAAGGCCTCTTTGCCCTGCTGTGCGCACCGTGCGTTGGCGGTTGAAATTGCAGATTCAAGTGAAGACTTCTCAGAATATCCGGTACCAACAACTTTGATCTTGTTATCATCGAGCTGAAGTACCGCCGCCTGATCAGGCTCACAGGCTGACATAGCCAAAAGCGCAATACCTGCGGCTGCTCCGACCCAAATTCGTTCCATGTTTTCAATCTCCTATAACGGTACAGCGCTTATGCTGAATCGCCTGTTTCATTGCAACAACTCATTCTATTGGTAGAAATACCACCTACCCCTTGGTTTCATTGACTTCCCCGTGACGCGACGGCACAACCAGCCCATCACCATGTCATTGGGGGAGTTTTCCATGAAGAAAGTCTATGCCAATGCCACCGAGGCGCTCGATGGGCTGCTGTCGGATGGCATGCTGATTGCCGCAGGCGGGTTTGGCCTGTGCGGCATTCCGGAATTGTTGCTTGAGGCCATCAGGGAATCGGGCGTCAAGGACCTGAGCTTTGCGTCGAACAATGCCGGTGTGGACGATTTCGGAATCGGCATCCTGTTGCAGACCAAGCAGGTCAAAAAGATGATCAGCTCGTATGTCGGCGAAAACGCCGAATTCATGCGCCAGTACCTGAGCGGCGAGTTGGAGCTGGAGTTCAACCCGCAAGGCACTCTGGCCGAGCGTATGCGCGCTGGCGGCGCGGGCATCCCCGGCTTTTACACCAAGACCGGCGTCGGCACCGTGATCGCCGAAGGGAAAGAGCACAAGGACTTCAACGGCGAGACCTACATACTGGAAGAAGGCATTTTTGCCGATCTGGCCATCGTCAAAGCCTGGAAGGCTGACGACACCGGCAATCTGGTTTTCCGCAAGACCGCCCGTAATTTCAACGTTCCTGCCGCGACCTGCGGCAAGATCTGCGTGGCCGAAGTGGAAGAGATCGTTCCGCGTGGTTCGCTGGACCCCGACTGCATCCACCTGCCCGGTATCTATGTGCATCGCATCATTCAGGGCGAACACGAAAAACGCATCGAACAGCGCACCACCCGCAAGAAGGAGGAAGCATAATGCCCTGGGACCGCAATCAGATGGCCGCACGCGCGGCAGAGGAACTGGAAGACGGCATGTATGTGAACCTGGGCATCGGGATCCCGACGCTGGTGGCAAACTATGTGGGTGACAAGGACATCACGCTGCAATCGGAAAACGGCATGCTGGGCATGGGCCCCTTCCCCTTTGAGGGCGAAGAAGACCCGGACCTTATCAATGCGGGCAAGCAGACGATCACCGAACTGTCCCGCACGGCCTATTTCGACAGTGCGACGTCCTTCGCCATGATCCGCGGCGGCAAGATCGCTGCGGCGATTCTGGGCGCCATGGAAGTGGATGAGAAAGGCGATCTGGCAAACTGGATGATCCCCGGCAAGCTGGTGAAGGGGATGGGCGGCGCGATGGACCTGGTCGCAGGCGTCGGCCGAGTGATTGTCGTGATGGATCACACCAACAAGCATGGCGACAGCAAGGTCCTGAAGGAATGCACCCTGCCACTGACCGGAAAGGGCGTCGTTGATCGCATCATCACCAACCTGGGTGTGCTGGATGTGGTCGAAGGCGGTCTGAAAATCGTCGAACTGGCGGAAGGTGTCAGCGAAGATGAGCTGCGCGCCGCAACGGAAGCGACAATCGTTTCCTGATCAGTTGCAAAAGGCCCGCCGGATCACGGCGGGCCTTTTTAGTTGGAAGTCTGAAAAACACAGCCATCAGAGATCAAATCCGGCGGCGTCGTGCACAGGGCCCGCGCGATCTGGAACGCGGCGAGGACTTTTGGCACGTAATCCCGGGTTTCAGCATAGGGCGGCACGCCGCTGTGTTTGCGTACGGCCCCCTCACCCGCGTTGTATCCAGCCAATACAAGTATTGGATCATTCCCGAACTCTTCCATCAGCCAGTTGAGGTATTTTACACCGCCCGCAATGTTCTCAGAGGGCTTAAGGCTGTCCTTCACCCCGAATCTGGCCGCTGTCGCGGGCATCAACTGCATAAGCCCCTGCGCGCCTGCGGAACTGACCGCGTCTGTACGCCCGGCCGATTCCACCGAGATGACCGCAAGCACCAGCGCAGGTGAAACATTGGTTCCCACAGTGGAACGGAGGATATCTATCCCGCGTTCCTTTGCGATATCTTGCAGCGATTGCAATCGCGGTGATCTTACGTTGGTTGCGGCCAGGGCGTTGATCGCCGCGTCAAGCCGCCCGGCCCCACCTTCATCAATGTGCGGTGAAATCCGGTTCCAGAAAGCCTTGTACGATCCATTGGGGTCTCGTTTGACCTCCGCACCCGGCGCCGGAAGCGGAGCGACTTTGGTACGCGCGATGATTTCCGGCACCACCAGTTCAGTGCCCGTGCTGGGCGCTGAAGGGTTGGCTGCGTGTTCTTCCGGTGTGATCTGCACGGTCACACGCGGACGTTCACCGGGTTTTGGGGCTTTGACGCGCTTGTATACGCCGCGCGGTTCCGTCTCGGTCGCATTTACGGATGCAGTACCCGATATCAGAAACGCCAGCACGCCGGCGCATTGAAGTGCGTTCCGGAGATTCATTTGCCTGCCTCGTGTTTTCTTTTTAGGCGATTTGAACCCCGAATCTTCCCGCAAGGCCAGAAAAACAAAGCGAATTGGGGCAGTTTCGCCTCATTTGGCGCAATTTTGCATCGCTAAAGGGCCTTCGATTCAATCGCGGTGATTTTTTTACCGTTTATTTTCATGTAGTTATAAAATTTATAACCAAAAAGTTAAGCCGTACGAAAAAAAATCGGTGTTTGGCCCAATTCCTGCCACGCCCAACGGTCAAACATAGTCCCATACCGAGACGGACATGAGCGGACTGAGAGAGAAAGCTCTGAAAGACGCCGAGGTTTGTTAAACTCTTTTTGATCCTTTAGGAGGGACGTAACATGATCAAGTTCATCAAGAACTTCCGCAAAGATGAAGACGGCGCAGTAACTGTTGACTGGGTTGTTCTGACCGCAGCAGTCATCGGCCTGGCCGCCGTTGCATATCAGCAGATCTCGGGTGGCGCCACTGGCCTGGCAACCGGCGTAAACGAAGCGCTGAACGCCGCATCGCTGAGCACCGGCAGCAACACCGCGACAGGTGGTATCACCGGCGAAGGCAAAAGCCAATAAGTTGCTGACCTAGAGAATTTCCAAGGCCGCGCTCATCGGGCGCGGCCTTTTTTATGATCTGAAACTGCTCCATCCCAAGTTCGCTGGAGCCTGCTTGCGCTCAAGTTCCGAAGCCAATCGCGACGATCAGGGCGTTTTGCTGTAATGGCTGTGTTTTTCTGCCCCGATCAACTCAACCAACGTGCAAAACCTGCCAGGGTTTCCAAATTTCCCTACGAAATCAATATTTAGCCTAACTTTCGCCATCCATGCGAACCAGTTACAGGTCAGCCTGTTATTGGCACTGACGAGACGTATTTGGAGATAAGCACATGTTAAGGTTCCTTAATCAGTTCAAAACTGACGAAGCAGGAGCGGTGACAGTTGACTGGGTGGTGTTGACCGCCGTGGTCATAGGATTGTCGGGCGCGACCTACCTTGTCATCAGCTCAAGCGTCAACAGCATGGGCGGCAATATCAACGGGGCCATGAACAGCGCCGTCGTCAGCACCGGCTCCAACACTGCGCCGTCTGGTATTATCACGGCAGGAACAGCCGGCGGCGGAAACTAAGGTGCGGCTGGCGCACGCTCTGACTGGTTTCCAAAAACGTCTTGCTTAACCCTTTCGAAGCAAAGCGCTGTGCCCGGTGGGTGCAGCGTTGTTTTGTTGCGCTCGGTCCGTTGGCTATCGTGGGAAAAGGCCACATCAACCATGCGGAATTGTGCGGAAGAAGACGCAGAAATCTGACGATCAGGCATTTTTGTCCCACATTTCGACACAATTTGCGGTTAGCAAATAGGCTGTTTCAATGTGGTTCCTTGGCCGCTAAGTATTCGACCAAACAAAAGAATGAGGTACACGCATGCGAGCAGTTTTCGGACTTGTCCTGATTGTCGGCGTTGCACTGGCCGGGGGCGCCGTCTACATGGCGCGAAACTATATCGCGGCCTACCAAAACGAGCTGGCACGCCAAAGACTTGCTGCGGAAGAGGCCCTGGCCAATGCCAAAGTTGATGTTGTTCCGACTGTCACTGTCTTTGTGTCGAATCGCGCTCTGAAATACGGCGAGCCATTGACAGAGGAAGATATCCGCGCTGTTGACTGGCCGGAAAACGCGATTCCCGAAGGTACATTCACCGAGCTCACGGCCCTGTTCCCCGAAAGCGGCGCAAATGAACGTTTCGTTTTGAGGGCAATGGAAAAAGACGAAGCGATCATGGAGGTCAAGATCACTCGTCCGGGCGAAAAAGCCGGGCTGACGTCACGTCTGGAAAAAGGTATGCGCGCCTTCGCAATCAGCGTTGACGTGGCCTCGGGCGTTTCCGGATTCCTGCGGCCCGGCGACAGTGTCGACATTTATTGGACCGGTTCCAGTGGAACGGTCGAAGGGAACAGCGGCGGAATTACCCGCCTGATCGAAACCAACGTGCAGCTCATTGCAGTCGACCAGACCGCTGGTTCAGACGTCACCAACACAACCATTGCACGTACAGTTACAGTTGCGGCCACACCGGAACAGGTCGCCGCGCTGGCACAGGCCCAGAACACCGGGCGTCTTTCCCTGGCTTTGGTTGGGGTACAGGATGAATCCGTTGCCTCCACGATTGAGGTGGATCAGCGCAAGCTGCTGGGAATTCAAGAAGCCGCCCCGGAACCAGAGGCAAAGGCGGAAAAGGTATGCACAACGCGCATCCGCCGCGGTGGCGAAATCGTAAATGTGCCTATCCCCTGCACAAATTGACGACAATTCAGAACGTTACAGGTTCAGAGCCGCGCCCTTGGTGCGGCTCATTTTTTTGCGATTGTTGCCAATTCCCCACATAAGGAAGCTAACGGAAACCATTGATTATTGCAATAAATTCGGATTTCACGCAGTCTCTCCTCCCATAGGGCATAAGACCCAAAAAAACGAGGCGTGATCGGAGAGGCAGGTCACATGACAATACGTACCTGGATCAGCGCAACCCTGCTGGGGTTGTCGCTTGTTATGGGCCCAATTGGCGACACCGCCTGGGCCGAAACTTTGCGCGTGGTGAAAAAAGGGACCGTGGAAACACTGGACGTCCCGATGAACCGCGCAATTGTCGTAGAAAGCGAACAACCTTTCGCAGAGCTCAGCATTGCCAATGCCGGCATTGCAGACATCTCATCGTTGTCCGAGCGCACAATCTATGTTCTGGGCAAGGCCCCGGGCCTGACCACGCTGACACTGTTTGACGGCGCGGGCAATCTTTTGGCCAATGTCCGCGTCCGGGTCGCACCAGATGTCACGGAATTCAAGGAACGTCTGCGTCAGATCCTGCCCAACGAACCCATCGAGGTTCGCACAGCAAATGATGGCATTGTTTTGTCCGGTACGATCTCCAGCTCGGCCAAACTGGCGCGCGCGCTGGAACTGGCTGAACGGTATGCCCCCGAGCGCGTCTCGAATCTGATGTCGGTCGGTGGCGTCCAGCAGGTCATGCTGAAAGTTCGCTTTGCCGAGATGAACCGCTCGGTCGCTAAAGAGCTTTCTTCAACGCTTTCAGTTGCGGGCACTGATTTTGTCGGTGGTTTCAATCCGCAGAACCTTGTTCCCCCTGTCACCGTGGAAAATGGTGTCTTGTTGTTTGGCTTCGGGGTCGGATCGGCACAAGTCAACTTGCTTCTGCAAGCCCTCGAGTCGAAGGGCCTTGTTCGCAACCTTGCCGAACCGAACCTTTCAGCCCTGTCCGGTCAGGAAGCAACGTTTCTGGCTGGTGGTGAGGTTCCGATTCCGGTGCCGCAAGACGACGGTGTCGTGGCAATCGAGTACAAACCCTTCGGTGTGAATATGAACTTCATTCCGCGGGTTGTCGACGGCGACCTGATCAATCTGGAAATGGGCACCTCGGTTTCGAGCATCGACACCAGCACGAACTTCACGATCAATGGAGACACCGTTCCCAGCTTTATCGTGCGGGAAGCCAAGACCACAATTGAACTGCGCGACGGGGAAAGCTTTGCCATCGCCGGACTGCTTCAGGACAACTTTGTGGACCAGGTCAACCAAGTGCCGTGGCTGGGAGATGTGCCGGTTCTGGGGGCCTTGTTCCGCAGCGCTGATTACCAGCGTGAACAAAGTGAACTTGTCATCATCATCACGGCGCATCTGGTGTCACCGACTCGGGGCGAAACTCTTGCGCTTCCAACCGATCGGGTCAAACCGCCCAGCGAATTCGACCTGTTCGCGAATGGTCGGGTGGCGCGCACGCAGCGCGCGGGTGCCGGCGGAGCGTCAGAGGTTGCCAAACAGAGCTTCGGCAGCTCGTACGGCTACGTCCTAGATTGATCAGGAGGATAGGACCAATGCAGAAGTGGATCATCACACTGGGTCTTACGGTCGCCGTTGCCGCATGTACGCGCGAGGTCGGATACGAGATCGATGCCGGAACCTTTGGAAACGCGACATTGAACAATATCCAGGTTCAAAACGGCGAGTTGACCTATGCTCAAATTCTCGGTCGCAGATTTGCCGCGGATGTGCCCAGCCAAGTGAACTTTGCTTTCAACAGTTCGCAACTGGACGCATCAGCGCAAAGCATACTGTTGCAGCAGGCTGACTGGATCAAACAGTTCCCCGAAGCCAGGTTCCGGGTTTATGGACATACGGATGCCGTTGGGTCGACCAGCTACAACAAGAGCCTAGGGCTACGCCGCGCACAGGCCGTCGTCGCGTTCCTTGAACGGCAAGGCATCTCGCGTTCACGTCTTGAAGCCGTTGTATCCTTTGGAAAAACGCAGCCGTTGATCGCGACACCGAATCGGGATCGCCGCAACCGCCGGACGGTAACGGAAGTTTCTGGTTTTGTTGACCGTCACCCGCAACTGCTCGACGGTAAATACGCGAACATCATCTATCGCGAATACGTTGAAAGTGCGACGTGGAAGACCGTGATTGAGGATGCATCAACAACAGATGCGGCCAACTAGTGCCGCTGGCAGCGGTGGATAATACGTTTGAAATGGGCGGCATCGTCGCCCATTTCCCTACAATTGGTTCTTTTGCGCCCAATTCTTGCCCAACTTCAAAGCAACATTGTGAACAATAGGGTGACCTGCGGCCAAATTTGACCGTATTGGGGCGACAGCACATCAATCTGGCGGATTTCGTTCATATGACATGCTGAGCCCTCACGACGAGGATAGTGTTTATGACCAGCGCGACGCCGCAAGACGACAATACTGCAATCTTGGCCTGCACCATCAGTCGGGATGTTCAGAATTTCGACCTTCTGATCGAAGACATGGAAGCCATCTTGGGTGAGCGCTGGGGAGATCTGGGATTTGCAGAAGCGTTGGCCTTTTTCAGCCAACCCGAAGCTGAAACGCTGGAATTCGTAGCGCTGGCAATCGACGGAGAAGACGAAGACAACCTTTCTTTGCTGGGTGAGATAATCACCCAAGCCAATGAAAAGAAAGTAAAAGTTGTTCTGATCGCCGAGGATGTTACTCCGGCGTCTCTGCACCAACTGCTGCGCAAGGGTGCGGACGAGTTCGTCCCCTATCCTCTTCCCGAAGGCGAATTGCAGGAAGCCATCGCGCGCATGAAGCAACCTGACCCGGTTGCCGTCGCGCAAGCGGCCGCCGTTCCCCTGGCCGGTGGCGCGTCAAAAGAAGGCGCATTGTTTGTCGTTCAGGGCCTTGCGGGTGGTGTCGGCGCAACGACACTGGCCGTTAACTTGGCCTGGGAACTGGCCTGTGTCTCGGACAAAGAAGCGCCGACCGTATGCCTGATCGATCTGGACCTGCAATACGGGACCGTTTCCACTTATCTGGATCTGCCGCGACGAGAGACCGTGTTTGAAATGCTGTCGGACACGGATGCGATGGACAACGAAGTATTCTCGCAAGCCCTTCAAACATATGAAGAAAAGCTTCAGGTCTTGACCGCACCGTCCGACATGGTGCCGTTGGACTTGATCACTCCGGAAGACATTCAGCGCGTGATCGACATGGCGCGCGCGCATTTCGACTATGTCATTGTCGACATGCCAAAGACGCTGGTCCTGTGGTCGGAAACAGTTTTGCAGGCCGCCCATGTGTATTTCGCCATGATCGAGCTGGACATGCGGTCCGCCCAGAATGCCCTGCGCCTGAAACGTGCGTTGCAGGCAGAGGAACTGCCGTTCAACAAGCTGCGTTTTGCGTTGAACCGGGCACCAAAATTTACCGACCTGAACGGGAAAAGCCGCGTGAAACGCATGGGGGAAAGCCTTGGAATCTCCATCGACCTGCTGCTGCCTGATGGTGGCAAACCGGTCATGCAAAGTGGGGATCATGGTCTGCCTCTGGCAAATGCGGCCGCCAAGAACCCGTTGCGCCGGGAAATCTCAAAGCTGGCGAAGTCGCTTCACAGCCTCGGCAGCAGTGCCGAAGAAGCTGCGTAACATCATCCCAAAGGGGGGATAAGCCGTGTTTTCAAGATACAAAAAGCAACCCGCAGCGCAGCCCGTCAAAACGCCGGCACAACCGGCTGAAACAGCGGCGCCTTCTGCACAAGCGACGCCTGTTGCGACCGCGGTGGCACGCAAACCCGTAAAAAAGGTTGCTGGCGAGGTCGCAAGTTCAGACAAAGACCGCAAACGCAAGGCGCGGCTGGGTGAGATAAAGATCGAACTGCACCGCGAACTGCTGGAAAACCTGAACCTGGCCGCGCTGGAAAACGCCGGCGAAGCAGAGTTGCGCGCTGAAATCAGTGCCATCGCCAGTGAAGTTCTGGAAACAAGAAACATTGTTCTGAACCGCGAAGACCGGTCCCAACTGAACAAGGAACTTTATGACGAAGTAACAGGCCTTGGCCCGCTTGAGACGCTTCTGCAGGACGATACGGTCAACGATATTCTGGTCAACGGACCGCATCAGATTTTCGTCGAACGTGCCGGTAAGCTGGAAATCAGCGACATCACCTTCAAGGATGAAAAGCACCTGATGCGGATCATCGATAAGATCGTGTCCGCGGTAGGCCGTCGTGTCGATGAATCCAACCCCTATGTTGACGCCCGACTGGCCGATGGATCGCGGTTCAACGCCATGGTGCCCCCTATCGCGGTTGATGGGTCTCTGGTTTCGATTCGTAAATTCAAAAAAGACAAGCTGGGTATCGATGATCTGGTCAATTTTGGTGCGTTCACCGAGGAAATGGCTGCCTATTTGCAAGCTGCCGTGTCGACCCGACTGAACGTTATCGTGTCGGGCGGTACCGGTTCCGGTAAAACGACTACGCTCAACGCTCTGTCCAGCTTTATCGACGATGCCGAACGCATCCTGACCATCGAGGATACAGCGGAACTTCAGCTGCAACAGACGCATGTGGGCCGGATGGAAAGCCGACCGCCCAACGTGGAAGGCAAAGGTGAGGTCAGTCCGCGCGACTGTCTGAAGAACGCCTTGCGTATGCGACCTGACCGCATCATCGTCGGCGAGACACGCGGCGCCGAGGTGATCGATATGTTGCAGGCCATGAACACTGGCCACGACGGTTCGATGACCACGATCCACGCGAACTCGGCCCGTGACGGGATTTCACGTCTGGAAAACATGATCGCGATGGCCGGCATCGAAATGCCCATTAAGGCCGTCCGCAGCCAGATCGCAAGCGCTGTGAACCTGATCGTTCAGGCCAGCCGATTGCAGGACGGTTCGCGCCGCATGACCTCAATCACCGAGATTACCGGTATGGAAGGTGACGTGATTTCAATGCAGGAAATCTTTCGTTTTCAACGTGTTGGCCTGACACCTGACAACAAGATCATCGGTCACTTTACCGCAACTGGTGTGCGCAGCCACTATTCGGAACGCTTCCGTCTGTGGGGCTTTGACTTGCCAGCGTCCATCTACGACCCAACCACAATGTAGGAGAACCGGGTATGCAATTGCCTATGGAGGCGATCATTTATGTCGCCATCTTTGTGGGGGTTCTTGCCTTGGTCGAGGGCATTTATCTTGTCGCCTTCGGCAAGTCCATCAGCCTGAACAGCCGGGTCAACCGACGTCTGGATATGCTGGAAAAAGGTGCCGGGCGCGAACAGGTGCTGGAGCAGCTGCGCAAAGAGATGCGGCAGCATATGAAATCGCAGAGCATCCCTCTGTATTCGCTTCTCGCTGACAAGGCGCAAAAGGCGGCAATCGCGTTCTCTCCCCGTCAGTTGATCATGATCATGGCCCTGGTTTCGGCCATGGCCTTTGTCGGTTTGAGCATCGGAACCGCTACGGACACGGCGCTTCGCATCGTTGTTTCCATCGCAATCGGCATTGGTGGCGTTTACGCCTGGGTCAACCACAAGGCCAAGAAACGCATGGGGATGATCGAAGAACAACTGCCCGATGCGGTTGAACTGATGGTGCGATCTCTGCGTGTCGGCAACCCGTTCATCTCGACGATTCAGGTGGTTGCAAACGAAGTTCAGGATCCGCTGGGAACCGAATTTGGCGTTATCGCCGATGAATGCGCCTATGGTCGCGACGTGGGCGAGGCGCTAAAGGATATGGCTGAACGTCTGGACATGCAGGATCTTCGTTTCCTGGCCGTCGCCGTGGGTATTCAGCAGCAATCCGGCGGTAACCTGGCCGAAATTCTGGCCGGATTGGCAAAGGTGATCCGCGCCCGTTTTCGCCTGTTCCGCCGGGTCAAGGCGATTACCGCCGAGGCGCAATGGTCCGGCAAGTTCCTGTCCGGGTTCCCTGTTGCCTGTCTGATTTTCATTCTGGTCAAGGACCCGGGCTATTACGACGACGTGTTGGATCACCCCTGGTTTATTCCCGCGTGTTTTGTTGTCGCGATCCTGCTGACATTGAACCTGATCGTCATGAAAATCATCACCAACATCAAGGTCTGAGGGCAGCACCATGGAAATCCTGACCAGCATCAATGACCTGTTGACCCAGCACCTGGGTGAATTCGGCCCGCTTATCATTGTCGGCGTACTTGGCCTGCTTATGGTTCTGGTCGCTGTCACACTGATGATGAAGCAGCCGGAAGACCCCCTGAAGAAACTGCAAAGATCGAATGCGGCTCCTCCAAAGCAGAAAAAAGGGAAGAAAGAGCAGCTTCGAAACTCGAGCCGAAACGAACAGCTCGAGAAGTTCGCAACTTTCCTTGAGCCCAAGAACGAAGAAGAATACTCGGCCGTCGAGCTGAAGCTGCGCCAGGCCGGCTACCGGTCGAAGGACTCGGTTCGGTTCTTCCACTTTGCGCAGTTTTCCTTGGGTATCCTTGGTATCTTCATTGGTGTTCTGCTGGTCACGGTTTTTTCCGGCGGACAGGAATTTACCGGAACACAGATGATGATCCGGGTGCTTGTCCCGGGCGCGATCGGCTATTTCGCACCCAAGTACTGGATCACGCGACGGGTCGAAGAGCGGAAGGAAGCGATCACCGCCGGTTTTCCCGATACGCTTGATCTGATGCTGGTCTGCGTCGAGGCCGGTCAATCGCTGGATCAGGCCATCGTTCGCGTGGCCAGTGAAATGAGCGCGTCTTATCCGGATATCGCGCAGGAATTCGAAACCGTCGCGTATGAAATGAAGGCCGGTAAGGACAAGGATACCGTCCTGCGCGACTTCGGCGTGCGCTGTGGCGTTCAGGACGTGAACTCTTTTGTCACCGTCATGATCCAATCGGCAACATTTGGTACATCAATCGCCGAGGCGTTGCGGGTTTACGCCGGTGAGATGCGCGACAAACGCGTGATGCGCGCCGAGGAGGCCGCGAACAAGTTGCCGACCAAGATGACTCTTGTCACAATGATGCTGACGGTCCCACCGCTGCTGATTATTCTGGTTGGCCCGTCGGCGAATGTTATTTCGAGTTTTGGACGCTAGGTCGGATAGAGCCATATGAAAGCTGAATTCAGGTGCTTCCCTTCCGGGTTTCGCCTAATGTTCCGGGCCACCATGGTTTTTGCCATGGTGGCTTCTTGCACAGAAGGCCTGTCACCCAACGGTTTGGATGCACCGGGAATTGACACCAAAGGTCAGGCCGAGGACAGCATCGAGGTCGGAAACAGATTGATGGCCGCCGGAGAATACGAACTGGCGCTTCAAACCTTTACCCGGGCCGCGCTGGAACAGGGTATGACGCCCCAGGTCCTGACGTCTCTGGGTACCGCAAATGTGGGGCTACGCCGCTTGGGACAGGCCGAAAAACTTCTGCGCAGAGCCGTCGAAGACGACACGGACTGGCCGGTGGCCTGGAACAATCTGGGTGTCCTGCTGATGGAAAAACAGGAATACCCCGAGGCCGCGCAAGTGTTTCAGCGGGCCTATGCGCTGGACAATGGCGAAAGTGACGCAATCCGGGACAATCTGCGCTTAGCACTCGCAAAAATGGAAAATCCTGTTAATAATACCCCACAAGAAAAACAAGAATACACACTGGAGCAGCTTGGCGACGGGCAATTCACGCTACGCAAGATCCAGTAATTGAGGCGAGAGCAGTAAAGGACGCAAAAAATGCGCCAGCAATTCTTGATTCCGACTGTTGTTATCAGTGGTCTGATCCTTTCGGCCTGTGCAAAGGAAACCGAAGAGGAAAAGGTTGAACGAACGTTTCAGGAAGTGAACGTTATTGACGAAACAAACCTGAACGATGTGCTTCTGAGCGCCGCAGATCCAAACGAAGCGGTGACCTATTTCCACGGCGCAACGCTCAAAAACCCGGACCGGATCGATCTTCAGCGCGGACTGGCAATTTCTTTGGGCCGCGCCAAACGCACGACCGAGGCCGTGACCGCATGGAAGCGCGTCACAACGATGAAGGGCTCGAACGCCGCGGACAAGGTTGAATACGCGGACGCCTTGGTCCGAAACGGCGACTGGTCGCAGGCCAAAACGGTTCTGGATTCGGTTCCCCCCACCTTTGAAACCTTCAAACGGTATCGCCTCGAGGCAGTCGTTGCGGATTCCCGGAAAGAGTGGAAACGCGCGGATCATTTCTATGAAACCGCTGTCGGGCTGACGACACGTCCGGGCAGTGTGATGAACAACTGGGGATATTCCAAACTGACCCGAGGCGAATATGCCGAAGCCGAACGGTTGTTTTCGGACGCTATCCGTCAGGACAACTCGCTGTTTACCGCCAAGAACAATCTGGTTTTGGCCCGATCGGCACAAGGCAACTATAGCCTGCCGGTCGTCCCCATGACACAGGTCGAACGGGCGCGTCTGCTCAACACGATGGGTATTTCGGCAGTCAAACAGGGCGACATAACCACCGCCAAGAACCTGTTCCGCGAAGCCATTTCAACCCACCCGCAGCATTTCGACGAGGCGGTCCGCTCGCTTCGGGCGCTTGAAGGGGTCTGACACATGCAAATACCAGCAGTGGCAGCGGCCTGGTTTCTGCCGTTTGTGCTGCCGATCTGCTTTTACGTGGCCTTCACGGATATGCGTGAGATGCAGATCAAGAACCATGCAGTCCTTGCGCTGACGGTGGTTTACATTGTGATAGGTCTGATCGCCATTCCCCCGTGGTCCACAGGCAGTGTCGGCGGCAATCTCGGACCGTTCACCGTGTCTATGCCAATCTACTTTTGGCAACTGCTGCATATCGTCGTGGTTTTGGTCATTGGTATCTTCCTGAACGCTGCGGGCACCATGGGCGCTGGCGATGCCAAGTTTCTGGCCGCCGCATCGGCGTTTGTCTGGCTGGGCGATCTGCGAATTATGCTGATGATCCTGACCGCCTGTATTCTGGCTGCCGTGGTCACTCATCGTTTGGCCAGGATCACAAAGTTGCGCACGATCGCGCCGCATTGGGAAAGCTGGAGCCGGGGCAAACAGTTTCCGATGGGTTTTGCCCTGGGCGGATCATTGGCGATGTACCTGATTCTGGGCACTGTTCTCGGATCGTAAACTATCATCAGCACGCCTTGTCGCTGCCTTTGTCCCGCCACAAAGCTGGTTCATTCTCTTCAAGACGCCCGTTTTCGGGTTCTTGGCGTGACATTTTGATGGACGAGCACCGCGCATGAATATGCAGACTTCCTCAGTTATGGCCCCCCCTGCCCCCAAGGGTCTGGGCGAAATGAAGCTTCCGCTTGTAATGATGCGGGACATTCTGCTGAAGACGATTTTTCGCAAAAACGCGAGCACGGTATCAGAAGTCGCCGAAGCCATCTGTCTGCCTGGTTCGGTAACACAGGAACTGATCGACATCGCGCGTACTCAGAAACTGCTTGAAGCGACCGGGACACTGAACGCCAATAGCGGCAACGAGATGGGATATCAGCTGACCGATGCAGGTAAGGCCCGTGCGCTGGATGCGCTGAGCCAATCCGAATATTTTGGCGCGATGCCGGTGCCGCTGGATGTCTATCGCGAGCAGGTCAAACGCCAGTCGATCCGGAATATTCAGGTCACACGAGAGCAACTGGTTGGCGCAATGGGTCATCTGGTTCTGCCCGACAGCCTGCTGGACCATCTGGGCCCGGCGGTCAGTGCGGGCCGGTCGATTCTGATGTACGGTCCTCCGGGCAACGGTAAATCCTCGATCTCGAACGGAATCCGGGATGCGCTGGGTGATAACGTCTATGTGCCCTACGCCATCGAATATGCGGGTCAGGTGATCACGGTCTATGACCCGATCGTGCACACGGCGATCGAGCAGGAGCCGGACGACCCCAACAGTCTGCGGCGCCGCAGGCGGTTCGATTCTCGCTATGTTCAGTGTGAACGCCCCACCGTTGTAACCGGTGGTGAGCTCTCGCTCAGCATGTTGGATCTGGTCTACAACCCGACCGCACGAACCTATCAGGCCCCGTTGCAGCTGAAATCCACCGGAGGCATCTTCATCGTGGACGACCTTGGCCGTCAGGCCGAACCGCCGCAAGCGCTGGTCAACCGATGGATCGTCCCGCTTGAAGAAAACAAGGATATCCTTGGCCTGCAATCAGGTGAAAAGTTCGAAGTTCCGTTTGACACGCTGGTCATCTTCTCGACCAACTTCCACCCGAACGAGATCTTCGACCAGGCCGCCTTGCGTCGGATTTTCTTCAAGATCAAGATTGACGGCCCCAATCAGGAGAACTTCCTGAAAATCTTTGCCATGGTGGCCCGCAAACGTGGAATGCCGCTGGACGAGGCGGCACTGGTGCACCTGTTGAAGGTCAAGTACCCGACCATCAACAATATTTATGCCAACTACCAACCGATCTTCCTGATCGACCAGATGATCTCGATCTGCGAGTTCGAAGGCATCCCTTATCAGATGAGCCCGGAGCTGATTGACCGTGCCTGGGCCAACATGTTCGTAAAAGACGAGAAAATCGTCAAATAACGCCGTGCCAATCCCTCCTCCGGGCGGGTAATCTGCAACCATGACGCAGATTCCCGCTCGGATTGGTACGTGGTTCTCCTCCAAAGGCTGGTCCATCCACCCACATCAGATAGAGATGTTCGATCGGGCGAAGGAACCGGCGACCCTGCTGATCGCCCCAACCGGTGGCGGCAAGACCATGGCCGGTTTTCTGCCTTCCCTGTCCGAACTGGCCGACAGTGGCCACAACGGTTTGCATACACTCTATGTCTCGCCGCTCAAGGCGCTGGCGGCGGATATCAAACGTAACCTGCGCACCCCGGTGGATGAGATCGGCCTGCCCATCCGGATCGAGGATCGCACCGGTGACACCTCGGCCACACAGAAAAAACGCCAAAGGGCCGATCCGCCCCATATCCTGCTGACCACCCCGGAAAGTCTGGCACTGCTGACCTCGTACGAGGATGCGCCGCGCATGTTCGATGGGGTGCAGCGGATCATCGTCGACGAAATCCACGCGCTGGCGGAAAGCAAACGCGGAGATCAACTGATGCTGGCCCTGGCACGTCTTCAGCGCCTCAACCCGGATTTGCGCCGTGTGGGCCTTTCAGCCACGGTCGAAGACCCCGTGGCAATTGCCGGCTTTCTGGCGCGCCACCCGGACCCCTGCCGGATCATACAGGCCGATCCCGGCCCGGACCCGGACATCCAGATGCTGGAAACAACGGAAATGCCGCCCTGGTCCGGCGGAGGCGCGGCCTATTCGATTCCGGCTGTGCTGGACCAGATCCGGCGGCACAAGACCACACTGATTTTTCACAACACGCGCGCACAGGCCGAGATCTACTTTCACAATCTGTGGCTGGCGAATGACGACGGCCTGCCCATCGGCATCCATCATGGCAGCCTTGACCGACAGCAACGCGAGCGGGTCGAAGCCGCGATGGTGCGTGGCGAATTGCGCGCCATCGTCTGCACCGGCAGCCTCGATCTGGGCATTGATTGGGGCGATGTCGATTTGGTGATTCAGATCGGTGCCCCCAAGAACGTCAAACGGCTGGTGCAAAGGATTGGACGGGCCAACCACCGCTATAACGCGCCTTCCAAGGCGCTGCTGGTTCCTGCGAACCGTTTTGAAGTTGTCGAATGCGTTGCTGCGCTCGAGGCCGCCAAAGCCCATGACCTGGACGGGGAACCCCGAGGCCCCGGCCCCCGCGATGTGTTGTGCCAGCACATTCTGATTGCGGCCTGCGCCGGGCCCTTTAACGCCGATGATCTGTATGCCGAAATGGCATCCGCCGGACCTTACGCACAGTTGACCCGATCCGAATTTGACGCCTGTCTGGATTTCTGTGCCACCGGCGGCTACGCCTTGCGCGCCTATGATCGCTGGCAAAGGTTGCAGCAGCGTGCCGACGGGCAATGGCAATTGCGCGATCCCCGCGCGGCGTCGCGCATTCGCATGAATCTGGGCACGATTCAGGACACGGATACACTCAAAGTGCGCCTTAGACGCAGCCGTGGTGGAAAGCCGTTGGGCGAAGTCGAGGAAACCTTTGCTGCTTCGCTGACCCCCGGCGATACCTTCCTGATCGGCGGACAGATCGTACGTTATGAAGGTCTGCGCGAAATGGTGGTCGAAGTTAGCCGCCGCGCCGAGCGCAAACCAAAGATCGCAACCTTCTCGGGCACGAAATTTGCGACGTCAACGCAACTCAGCGACCGCATTCTGCGCATGTTCGCCCAAACTGACTGGCCGCACCTGCCTTCGCATACGGCTGATTGGCTGGACTTGCAGCGCCAAATGTCCCGCCTGCCTCAACGGGATCGTCTGCTGATCGAAAGCTTTCCAAGCGACGGGCGAGAGCATCTGTGCGTATACGGATTCGCCGGTCGCAACGCGCAACAAACGCTGGGCCTGCTGCTGACCAAACGGATGGAGGAAACCGGTTTGGCGCCGCTGGGGTTTGTCGCCACAGACTATGCCACGCTGATTTGGGGTTTGGATGCGGTCACTGACCCACGCCCATTGTTTCAACCCGAAGCGCTGCGTGACGGGCTGGACACATGGCTGGCAGGCAACGCAGTCATGAAGCGTACCTTTCGCGCGTCGGCCACAATTGCCGGTCTGATCGAACGCAACATGGCCGGGCAACGTAAAACCGGACGGCAAGCCACGTTTTCGTCGGATATTCTCTATGACACTTTGCTGAAATATGATCCCGACCATCTGTTGATGCAGATCACCCGCGAAGAGGCCATGCGCGGGTTGGTTGACTTCGGTCGGATCGAGGCGATGCTGGCCCGCATCGGCGACCGCATCGATCTGCTGCGTCTTGACCGCGTTTCCCCACTGGCCGCGCCGCTTTTTCTTGAGGTCGGAAAGGTGCCTGTCAAAGGGGCCGCCGAAGAAAGGCTGCTTGCCGAAGAAAGCGCACGCCTGCTGGAAGCCGCAGGGTTGGACCAGCTTTGATCCCCTTGCGCAAGATGTGGAATCAGGCCAAGAACGTATCATGAACGTGTGCAAATTTTCCTTTGCAGGCCAGCAACTCGCTGCGTTGCCGTCTGGCGCATTGTGGTGGCCGGCGCGGCGACTGCTCTGTGTTTCGGACCTGCATCTGGGAAAATCCGAACGTATGGCCCGTCGGGGCGGGGCTACGCTTCCGCCTTATGACAGTTGCGAAACGCTTGACCGGCTGGCGCGCGATTTGGAACACACCAGCGCCGAAACCGTCATCTGCCTGGGTGACAGCTTTGACGATCTCGAAGCCGCCTGGGCCTTGCCCGACGCAGAAGGGTTGAGGATTGCAACTTTACAGGCCGGGCGCCAATGGATCTGGATCGAAGGCAACCACGATCCCGGCCCGATCGAGATGGGGGGCTCTCATTTGGTCGAATGGCAATGCGGCCCGCTTGTCTTTCGTCACATCCCACAGGATCAGCCGAAAGGTGAAGTTTCAGGCCACTTTCATCCGAAAGCACAGATTCGCACAAAAGGCAGGCACATTTCCCGGCCCGCCTTTCTGCTGGACAGAAATCGGCTGATCCTGCCTGCCTACGGAGCTTATACTGGGGGTTTGCGCAGTTCGGATCGGGCACTTTCCGATCTCATGGGCGCGGGCGCGATTGCCATTCTGACGGGTCCGCAACCACAGATGATTCCAATGCCGCGTTGAGTTCAGATCAACCCGTCTTCTTCCAACTTCGGCTTGTACTTGCGGCTCACTGGAACCAGATCACCGTTCGCCAGGCGCAAAAAGGTTTTGCCCGCCTTTTTTTCAAGCCCAACAATGGACGCGTCTACCACCCAATGTGAACGGTGCGAACAGTGCCCGGGAACCGGCTCCATCTCGGCAATTGCGTCCGTAAAGCGTGAGCGGATCGTGAACGTGCCCTCCGAAGTCACGATATCCACATTGTGATCCCTGACCGTCAGACGATGAATTTGACCATCGAAGTCAGGCGGCAGACGCCTGATCAGGCGCGGCTTCTCGGCGTCCGGGGTCGAGGCCATCAGTGGGTTCAGATCATTGCGTTGCACAAGAACCAGACCCGTTGCAAACAGGACCCCATATACCGCTACGGTCTGGGCGCCAGGTGCTATGTGGCCCCCGCACGTGAACAGGACCCACGCCAACATCCAAAGGGACGGCGTGAACAGAACCAGGATCAGTGCCGCAAATGCCAGATCACGGACGGGAACATTCAACAGAACAGGGTTTTTCTGCATCAGCTTGCGCGCCAACCCGGTGACTGTCAGGGCAAGGACCATCACCCCGGTCCAGAAAAGAAGACGCAAACCGAAGCTCAGATCCGCAACCAGAAACGGAGGAAACGCGTAGGCAAGTAAGGGAAGAAAGACAACGCCTGCCGTCACTCGCTGTGGGGTACAAGCATTCCGAACGGTGTTAATCCCAGACGTCATACCGCTTTTGTGCATGACTCAACAAAATTCAACCTTAGCACGACACGCACTGATGCACCTTACCTGTAACCAACTGGGAAAACAGGGATATCACGATTTTTCAAGCTGTCAAACCCATTCAGGGCAAAATGACCACAGCGTGCAATGATTGTCTCGCGGGGTCAGACACAACCGAGGAGTGTGTCGGGCCGATATGATCGACCCGACCAGATTACCTTACGCCGTCAAACCTTCGGGTTCGGGCAGAGCGTTGGCGCGGCAGCACGCAGTCAAGGTGTTGGCCAACAGGCATGCAATGGTCATCGGACCTACACCACCCGGAACCGGAGTGATCGCGCCAGCACGCTGGGACGCGCTGGCATAGTCCACGTCACCAACAAGCTTGTTCTTGCCGTCACGTTCGATGCGGTTGATGCCCACGTCGATCACCGTCGCGCCTTCCTTGATCCAGTCGCCCGGAACCATCTCGGGGCGGCCAACAGCGGCAACAACGATGTCGGCGCGGCGTACGACATCCGGCAGATCCTTGGTGCGCGAATGCGCGATGGTCACGGTACAGCTGTCGCCCAGCAGCAGCTGCGCCATCGGTTTGCCCACAATGTTCGAGCGGCCGATCACAACGGCGTCCATGCCGGAAAGCGAGCCGTGGTGGTCACGCAGCATCATCAGGCAGCCCAGCGGGGTGCAGGGCACCATTGATTTCTGACCGGTTCCCAGAAGGCCCACGTTCGAAATGTGGAAGCCATCCACATCTTTCGCCGGGTCGATCGAGTTGATCACCAGATCCTCGTTCAGGTGTTTGGGCAGCGGCAACTGAACCAGAATGCCATGCACGGCCGGGTCGTTGTTCAGCTTGTCGATCAGCGCCAGCAGATCTTCTTCCGATGTCGCGGCGTCCAGTTTGTGCTCGTATGAATTCATGCCGACTTCAACGGTCATTTTGCCCTTCGAGCGGACATAGACCTGGCTGGCAGGGTCTTCGCCCACAAGAACCACGGCCAGGCCGGGGGTGATGCCGTTTTCTTCTTTCAGCTTCGCGACCTGATCGGCAACTTGTCCGCGCACTTTTGCGGCAAAGGCCTTACCGTCGATAACCTGAGCTACCATACTTCGATCCCTTTCTTCAAAAAACGGATCGGGCGCACAGAGCGCCCGGTCAGTCAGTCGGTGCCAATCACGCGCTCTTCGCGTGCAATCGACCAGTCAATCAATATGCGCCATAGCTTCTCGGCCAGATCCGGGTCCATCCCCAGCGCGTCCGAGCTTGCACGCACGCGTTGCACCACCTCTTCGACGCGTTCCGGGATACGGGCCGGAAGGCCCTCGCCCGGTTTCAGCTGCGACGCGCGGTCGATATAGCTGGCGCGTGTCACCAGCATTTCGATCAGTTGGCGATCCAGCTTGTCGATCTCAGCCCGCAGGTCCTGCATCGTGTTGCAGTTCTGAGGCGGTGTCAGAGTGGGCATCGTCATCTCCTCATGGCCCGGGAATGAATCCCCGGACCACGAGATGTCCTATTCGGCGGCTTAGAACAAGCCCTCGATCTCACCTGCGTCATTGAGGCAGATGGTTTCCGCAGCCGGCTTGCGGGGCAGGCCCGGCATGGTCATGATCTCGCCGCAGACGACCACGATAAAGCCCGCGCCCGCGCTCAGACGCACCTCGCGCACCGGAACCGAATGGCCGGTAGGCGCGCCGCGCAGGGTGGGGTCGGTCGAGAAGGAATACTGCGTCTTGGCCATGCAGACCGGCAGGTTGCCATATCCGGCCTCTTCCCATTCACGCAGCTGGTTGCGGATCTTGTTGTCAGCCAGAACCTCGTCAGCGCGGTAGATGCGTTTGGCGATGGTTTCGATTTTCTCGAACAGAGGCATATCGTCGGGGTAGATCGGTGCGAAGTTCGCGGTGCCACCTTCGACGATTTCGACGACTTTCTCGGCCAATGGGGCGGACCCTTCGGAACCCAGCTCCCAGTGACGCGACAGAACCGCCTCGACGCCGTGCTCGCCACAATAGTCTTTCACGGCCTGAACTTCGGCATCGGTATCGGTAACGAAGTGGTTGATGGCGACGACAACCGGTACACCGAAGGACTTCACGTTCTCGATGTGACGGCCCAGGTTGGCACAGCCTGATTTGACCGCGTCAACGTTTTCCGCACCCAGATCGGCCTTGGCAACGCCGCCGTTCATCTTCATCGCCCGGACGGTCGCAACCAGCACCACGGCCGACGGGGCAATGCCCGCCTTGCGGCACTTGATGTTCATGAACTTCTCGGCACCCAGATCCGCACCGAAACCGGCTTCTGTCACGACATAGTCGGCAACTTTCAGAGCGGTCTTGGTCGCGATGACCGAGTTACAGCCATGCGCGATGTTCGCAAACGGGCCGCCATGGACAAAGGCCGGGTTGTTTTCCAGCGTCTGTACCAGGTTGGGCTGCATCGCGTCCTTCAGCAGAACGGTCATTGCGCCTTCGGCCTTGATGTCACGGCAGTAGACCGGGGTTTTGTCGCGGCGGTACGCAACGATGATGTCGCCCAGACGCTTTTCCAGGTCTTTCAGGTCGTTCGCCAGGCAGAGGATCGCCATGACCTCGGACGCCACGGTGATGTCAAAACCTGCCTCACGCGGGAAACCGTTCGACACACCACCCAGGCTGGCGGTGATCTGACGCAGGGCACGGTCGTTCATGTCGACCACACGACGCCACGCAACGCGGCGGGTGTCGATCTCCTGCTCATTACCCCAGTAGATGTGGTTGTCGATCATCGCCGACAGCAGCGAGTGGGCCGAGGTGATGGCGTGGAAGTCACCGGTGAAGTGCAGGTTCATCTCTTCCATCGGAACAACCTGCGCGTAACCGCCACCTGCGGCGCCGCCCTTCATGCCGAAGTTCGGGCCAAGCGAGGCCTCACGGATACAGATCATCGCGTTCTTGCCGATGCGGTTGAGACCGTCACCCAGACCCACTGTGGTCGTGGTCTTGCCCTCGCCTGCCGGGGTCGGGTTGATTGCAGTCACGAGGATCAGCTTGCCGTCTTCGCGGTCCTGCACCGAGTTGATGAAGTTCTGGCTGACCTTCGCCTTGTCATGGCCGTAAGGCAGCAGATCCGCAGAGTCGATGCCGATCTTGGCACCGATTTCCTGAATCGGCATTTTGTTCGCTTCGCGGGCGATTTCGATATCGGATTTGTAGCTCATTGGCCGGGGTCCTTGATTGAATACCGTGCAAAACCGACGCGGGGCGTCGGCGCTGTGCATTCCATACCCTTGTGTACAATCCCGAAAGCCATGGATTCCGACATTCTGGCGTCGCGAAGCGTCGTAAGTTCGTTTCAGGGGTTTCTAATCGGAAACAAGCCCGTTTTAACAAGCCCAGGCAGGTTGATCGGGAACGAATAGCTTCAGCCGATCCCCCAGTTGAATGCGCCCCGGACGTTCGACCCAACCCGTAACGCCCCGACGCCCGGCCGCCGCAGGTTTGAAATCCGCGCCATGCCCCGGTTGATCCGCTTCGATCTCGCGCCCCGGCAGAACACAAGGGGCGTTTTCCATGTCAACTGTTATCGTCGCCCCGCTCGTTGCCTGAAGACGTGAAGACGGGGGAATATGTGAGAAATCCGGGATCCCGCGCAGCACAATGGAAGCCCCAAGATAGGACGGGTCAAGCTGGTCCAACCCCATGTCCTGCGCAATTTGCTGCAACTCCTCCTCGGACAAAACTGAAAGCTGACGCACGTTGCGAATTTCAGTGCCCTTCGGGTAGAGGTTCGAGACCCTGACACAGGACGCCCGATTGAGTCCCTCGTGGCGCTCACCCTTCACGCCGTCAAAACCCAGATCCAGCGTGTCAACAGCCTTGGCCCGCAAGGAGGTTCCCGCAGGGACATGGCCAAGCCAGACGGCTTCGGCGGCAAATTCGGTTTCACGCAAAAATGGCATAGCCTTCCCTTTTCGTCATTTTTCTTGCGCGCATATTGCCCGGCAAAACACCGATGAAAAGAAAAAAGACCCGGACTATGCGCCGGGTCTTTTTGACTATGCAGTGGGTTCAGGCTCCATCCCGCCATCGGGCGGAGATTTCTTGGCCTTTGTCTTGGGAATGGCCGTGACACTGGGTGCGCTGCCTTCATCCGGCTTGTCGCCTTCGTCATCCTCGCTGGGTGATTCACCATTCATGACGCGCTTGATCTCATCACCGGTCAGGGTTTCGTATTCAAGCAGACCCTGCGCCAGGCGTTCCCATTCTTCGTGCTGTTCGGTCAGAATCTGGTGCGCGCGCTCATAACCCTGCTGGATCAATCGCTTCACCTCTTCTTCGATCAGCTCTTTCGTATGGGCCGACACCGAGAACCCTGCGGTGTTGCCCTGATAGCCTTCATGCGCCTCGGCATAGTCGATGTTACCGACCTTGTCCGACATACCCCAGCGCATCACCATGGCGCGCGCCAACTGGCTGGCCTGCATGATGTCCCCGGCCGGGCCGTTCGAAACGTGGTCTTCACCGTATTTGATAACCTCGGCGGCTTTGCCGGCCATGGTCATGGCCAGCTTTTGCTCACACTCATCACGGTGGTAGTTCAGGCGATCCATTTCAGGCAGCGATACAACCATACCCAGCGCACCACCGCGCGGAATGATCGTGGCTTTGTAGACAGGATCGCACAACGGCAGGGTCAGGCCGACAACGGCATGCCCCGCCTCGTGATAGGCTGTCTTTTCCTTCTGGTCCTGCGTCAGCACCATCGAGCGGCGCTCGGCCCCCATCATCACCTTGTCCTTGGCGTTCTCAAAGTCTTCCATGGTGACAAAGCGGCGGCCCACGCGGGCGGCCATCAACGCAGCCTCGTTCACGAGGTTTGCCAGATCAGCCCCCGAGAAGCCCGGCGTACCGCGCGCAATGATGCGCAGATCGACATCGGGGCCCAGAGGTGTCTTGCGCGCGTGCACGCCCAGAATTTTCTCACGGCCTTTGATGTCTGGGTTGCCAACGGTCACATTACGGTCAAAGCGGCCCGGGCGCAGCAGTGCAGGATCCAGAACGTCCTTACGGTTTGTGGCCGCGAGGATGATCACGCCTTCATTGGCCTCAAACCCGTCCATTTCGACCAGAAGCTGGTTGAGGGTCTGTTCGCGTTCGTCGTTACCGCCGCCATAACCGGCACCACGATGGCGGCCCACGGCGTCAATCTCGTCGATGAAGACGATACAGGGCGCATTCTTCTTGGCCTGTTCAAACATGTCCCGGACACGGGATGCACCGACGCCGACGAACATCTCGACAAAGTCGGACCCCGAAATGGTGAAGAACGGAACGCCCGCCTCACCCGCAATGGCACGGGCCAGCAATGTTTTACCAGTACCCGGAGGACCGACCAGCAGCGCGCCTTTCGGAATCTTGCCGCCAAGGCGCGAGAATTTCTGCGGGTTGCGCAGGAATTCGACGATCTCTTCCAGCTCTTCCTTGGCTTCGTCGATGCCCGCGACGTCGTCAAATGTGACGCGGCCATGCTTTTCGGTCAGCATCTTGGCCTTGGACTTGCCAAAGCCCATCGCACCGCCTTTGCCGCCGCCCTGCATCCGGTTCATGAAATAGACCCAGACACCGATCAGCAGCAGGAACGGCAAGAGCGTGATCAGGAAGGACTGGAAACCCGACTGCTGTTGCTTGACCGCCTGAACCGGGATTTTCGCATCGATCAAAAGCTTGGTGACCTCGGCATCGCCGGGTTTGATCGTGACGTAAGTCGCACCGCTCTCGGTCGTATAGCGGATCTGTTCACCATCCAGCGTCACGTTCTTGACTTCACCGCCTTGCACGGCGCCGACGAAGTCGGAGTAAGTTCTTTCATTGCTCTGAAGCGTTCCGCCCGGTCCACTGAACAGATTGAACAGTGCAAGGATCAGCAGGAACAGAACGACCCAAAACGCGATATTGCGAGCGTTGCCCAAGGAAATTCTCCCAAAAGTTCCGGCAGGTGAGGAGCTGCCAAGTTACCTCTTAAAATAGAGAGGATTGTGGTATGTTCAATGCGATAAAAAAGATGCGTAGAACTCGGGCCATTCCGGCGTCGTGTCCGCACGCCATCCATTCGCAAATCCCGCAAGCGGAGCGGCCAGCACCGCGGCCCCCTTCCAGACCGCTGGCGTCGCGCTCAAAGCCAGCCTGGGCCGGCCTGTTTCGCGCCATTCGGGCACCTGTCGCAGCCCGTCTTCACCCAGAGCGCGGATCTCGACACCGGACATCTCAGGCCCCGCCAAGACCCATTTGCCATCCCAAACTTCATCAGGTGCTGATATCCGAGCCTCCACAGCCTTGAATTCCCTGCAAATCCAAACACTCATCCCTTCCGGGACCAACAGGCAGCCGCTGAGCGATCCTGCCCGCCCGTCGGTTATGGCCTTCATGGCCTGCTCGACCGCCGCCTGACGCGGGGGATATCCCTGCCCAGCGATCCAGGCAAGGCAACCAAGCAACACGCGGCGTCTGATTTCCTTGGGCAATGCGGCAAAACCGGCCCTGTCCACCTTCACGTCGCTTTGTTCGACCTGGGCGACCTTCCGTGCGGATTCCTGCGCAAACACACCCAGGGCTGCATGGGCCTGCGCCAGATTTTCGGCCACTCGCGACAATGAAAGCGCGTCAATTCCCAGTGGTTTGAGGCCGGACACGGCCTCTCGTGCCTTGATCCGGTCGAAACGAGGGTCCTGATTCGACGGGTCTTCGACCCATGTTGCGCCGATACCGGTCAGGTAGGCTCTCAGATCCTTGCGTCTGACTCCCAGCATTGGCCGCAGCAATGTCACCCCTTCCCATTGCCGACTTGCCGACATGCCGGACAGTCCGGTGACACCTGATGATCGACCCAGTCGCATCAGCAACGTTTCCGCCTGATCATCCGCTGTGTGCCCCAGTACGACGGCGTCGATTCCGCGCTGTTGCGCCCAACCGGCAAGCAGGCTGTAACGCGCCTTGCGGGCCTCGCCCTGAACATTGCCCGCTCCGTCCCAACCTGCCCAATGCAGAATGTCATGCGGCAGCCCCAATGCAGCGGCCTGGCGGGACACTGTCACGGCCTCTTGCGCTGCGTCGGGGCGCAAGCCGTGATCAACCGTGGCCACAAAAAGGGTGATCTCTTCATTTTGGGCGACTTGATGCAAAAGATGCATCAACGCGACGGAATCCCCACCGCCCGAGACCGCCACGCCCAGTTTACGCGGAAGCCTTTCGGGAAGCCGGGCGCGAAGCTCTGCAAGCAGGTTTTCGCTGTGACTGTTCAAGAACACCCCAGCGCAGACATCTCTTGCGTCGCATCCGCAAACGCCGGTGCGGATGGAAAGCGCACGCCAACTTCATTGAGCGTGATGCAGGCCTGATCGGTCTGTCCCAGACGCCCCAGCGCCGCGCCCAACTCGAACAGGGCCTCGGGGGCAAATGCGCCTTCGGAATCTCCGGTAAAGCTTGCCAAAAACGCACGTGCCGCTTCGCGGGTGTCGCCAAGGCCTTCAAGCGCATGACCACGTTTCAGATTCGCTTCGGGCGCCAGAGGGCTGCCGGGATAGTTCGCATCAAACTGCGCAAACAAATCAGCCGCAGTCTGGTAATTCCCATCGGCCAGTGCTTGCGATGCCGCGTCGAAATCCGCCCGCTCTCCCACGGCCAGTTCACCCTGATCGGTTTGGGATGGTGCGGCAGGCGTGATCACGGCCGCACCAGCATCTGTACCCTCTCCGCCCAGTGTGCTGGTCGGTTCGCCTGAAATCTCGCAGTTTACCTCCAGCTCGCACAGGCGGAATTCCAGATCTCCGATGCGATTGGTTCCGTCCGAGACAATGTTCTGCACACGCTGGTTCAGCTGCTCGGTCTGACGGGTCAGGCGTTGCAGTTCCGCTTCTATGGCGTCAACCCGCTCGAGGACAGAACTGCCGGACAAGTTTGGCGCGGGCGATCCTGTGGTGGAAAACTCACGCTTCAGACGCTGAATTTCCACATGCAGCACCGTCAGTTCCTGACGTATGTCGGCCAGTGTCTGTTGATCCTGTGCCTGTGCAACACCGGCCGTCACCATGACTGCCGCCAATACCCATCCTGCAATGCGCATCATCTTACCCCAGAGTTGACCCGGTCAGCACCGTCACTGCGCGGCGGTTCTTGGAATAGCATTCCTCAAC